>CAZEGE010000075.1:0-16950 GCA_964511765.1 uncultured Anaerolinea sp. | reverse complement strand
GGAGGTCGAGTCGGTGGATAAGTCCATTGACGGGTTGGTTACGTCGCCTTCGTGATCAGCGTCTCATGATTTAGTTGACGATAGAGAATACTCCGCGAAATACTTACGCAATATGCAGGATGGATTTCTCAATTTTATCTGCGCGACCACAACCAGCCCCCCACAAAACCTAGTAGTCCCCCCAGAAACACAATGGTAATCACACCCGAAAGACTGCTTTCGATCAACCAGTCCGTTATTCCAAATAAACCGAAGGCAAGCATGTTATAGGCGAGCAGCCCGCCTATCAAAATACCCAGCGCCCAACGCAACGCAGAACGGCGTTTCACCACGCGAATGACAATGCCATAAACGGTCCCTGCGCTGAACAGGACAAGTAGCATGGCAACAAACCAGGCCGACAAACGCGGAAAGCCATCCAATGAAATATAGCTGTCTTCTTCCTCACTAACAGGCGCTTCGGGAGTTGACTCATTAGACTGGGTCAGCTCCGGCACAATCACCGTCACAGCCACTGCACCAGACTGCGAAACATCCAATTGCAGAACTTCCGAGATCGTGGCAGGTTCGCTCGAAACACGGATTTCGAGCAGACCGGGCTTGTTCAACCCGAAGGATGCATGCGCCCAACCCTGTGCGGTGATGGCTTCCACTTGCTGCAGAATACCGCCGCCTTCCCCGGTCAGCATCATCGAGAATTGCACCACCGTCCCATCCGGGACGGGGTTTCCATTATGATCCTTTATGACGCCGGTGCGGATGGCAATCGTGTCGCCGATTCGGAAGAGCGGGACCGGCGTCGGCTCGGGTGTCAGGGATGCACCAGGGGTAAGAGTGGCAGGCGGAAGGTCTAAAAAGAGCGGGATAATCTGCGCCGCATCTGGAGCCATGATGGAGATCAAATCATATCCAATGGCGGAAATTGAAACCGGCGAAGAACCGATGGGTGTCAATTCTTGAAAAAGCAGTCGTGCAGCCACATCGATGAACTGAGGTTGTTTGCTGTAAAGCGCATAATAGGCGGTGAATTTTGAAATGGTGGTCGTATCAAAATAATAGGGTGCGCCAAAAGAAAACAGGATCACATGCTTGTCACGCAGAAGATCCGGGCGTTCGCGCAAAAAGCGGCTGATCAGCGTGGGCTGCCCTTGCGATGCGTCGGTCAGGGATATGACGATCCAGTCTGCGACACCTATCGATTCATCCATGGGTTGGTAGTCATCCGGGGTGTCAAGCAAAGCTTGCATATTCTGAAATGAATAGGACGTCATTCTATAATCTTCAATTTGGTTTCCACTTTGAGGACCATAAAGCTGCAGGACGGCATTCTCCAGCGCGTCCACCGCCGGCAACGACTGCGGTGGACAATCTGTGCATTGTTTTATTGATATGGAATCAGTGATAAAGACCAGCCGCTCATTCGGTTGGGGCGGAAGAGGCATGATGGAAGTAAGGTCCTGCAAGTCCGGGTTGATCAGGGTTGCGGAATTGCGCGCAACGGTAAAGGTGACATCGGTTGCCTCGCCGAGTCCTGTCAGTTGAGCATCCGACCCAATTACATTGGCAAGGGCAAAATTCCCATACAGATCCAGTTTTGTGGCAAGGATCCTCGCAACAGAGGCATCCACTCGCTGGGCGAACGCTGAATCCTCGCGATACTTCTGTGCAAAGAAATCCATAATGCGGGTTACGGTTGTAAAAGTATCCGGGGCATCATTCGATTTAATATTGCCAAGATACAAAAGATCATTGCCTGCCAGAAAAGCATCACGCGCAGCGATCCGCGCAAAGAACTGACCGCCCCCTGAAGTATAAAAATCGCTGACCGCACTCGCACCGAGATCGTCACTGACCAACAGTCCGCCTGCAGAATACCAGGTGGAAAACTGAGGCAATGCCAGAATTTGATTCAATGCCTGCGAGTCGAAGCTGATCGGGCGTGTGGTTGCACGGATATTTCCCTGAAAGCCCTGGTAGCGAATATGTGAAACAAGCAGACCATCCACCGTTGTTTCCGGGGAGGTGGAATTTCCAGTCACTGCAAAAAACGGAGCCAACTCGATCTGCTTCAGCTGCTCAAGCGATTTTCGAACCGTGGAAACTTCAACTTCAGGCAATCGGTCAGCGCCGCCCACGCCGGGAAAATGCTTGGCGATCACCAGCAAGTGGTGATTGCTCCCGTTATGCAAACCGGCGACATAGGCGCGTCCCATTTCACCCACCCAAAACGGGTCACCGCCAAAGACGCGTGTCCCCAGGTCGCCACCGGAGCTTGAGGGGCTTTCCAGGACATCCAGAGATGGACTCAAGAACAAATTAAAGCCAAGCGCAGCCAGCTCACTCCCGCGCACCTGCCCCACCCTTCCAGCAAGCTCTGTATCCCATGTGGCTCCAATTGCCATTTCACTCGGCAATGGAGTCAATCCATTCAGGATCTGATCCGTTGGATAACCATCCCCTTCCTGGGTAATGCCAATAAAAAGCGGCACATAGCTGGGTTTAAGTTTCTGTCCCGTTATGGAATCTATGACCGCGTTGACGGCATTATCCCATTCCAACCGCTGCAAACCATCGATAAGATCGTGAATTTGCATTAAGGTATTCGTGTCGGAGAAATTATCATTCCCAGCCTGTAGAAACACGCCCCCAATGTGATAACGGACGATCAGCTCATGGATCTGTGAGGCCTCACTTGTATCCATTCCAGTAAAGGAGGCCATGAACAATTGCCCGATCCGCTCCTCGGGGGTCATCGAATCCAAAATGAATTGAACCGCGGCGGGAGGCGTGGAAGTTTGCGCCTCCACCGGCATCGGTATGAGCGTCAAAAGAAAGAGGGCCAGCAAAATAATTCGAATTAAACGCATTGATTTCTCTGATTACATAACTTGATTTCAAGATAAAACGGACGCCGCTCAATGAACGGCGCCATGCGGATATTCGCTTCGCTCCCCGCCCAAGCCTGCTCCCGGCATTCGAATAGATTCATCCACTCCTCCCAAGCGCCCGCAACGCAGCCTCGGGGTCATCCGTAAAGATGCCGTCAGCGCCCCACTCCTTGAGCTGATTCACCTGCTCGGGCGTATTCGCGGTCCACACATGCACGCGTCGTTTAAGGCGGTGTGCGCGCTGCATCTGCTCCCTGCTTGTGTTGGAAATATGAGGATGAAGGGCTTGATAATCCCCGAACATAAATCCGAAGGAACGCGCCCATAAACCGATCAAGCCCGGCATGGCAAGCAGGCCGCGCGGCACTTCGGGTAAAATCTGCGCCGCAACTTTCAAATTGGATGTAAAAAAGGATGAGAAGATGACTTGATTTTGGTTGTTGAAGCGTTTGATCAACTCGCACACTTTTTTTGTCAGACCGTCATGCGGGGTGGAGTAATTGGTCAGTTCAATGTTGATCAATTTTTCCCTCCCCACTATCTCAAAAACTTCCTCAAGCACAGGGACTTTTGTGCCGGCAAATTTTTCGCTGAACCATGCGCCCGCATCCAGTTTGCGGATTTCTTCAAGTGAAAAAGATGCAACTTTTCCATTCCCGTTTGTCGTGCGGCCGACGGTGGCATCATGCATAACAATGAGGTGACCATCGAAAGTCAGTTTTGCATCCAGCTCCACACCGTCGGCGCCTTTTTGGACGGCTTGCGAAAATGACGGAAGGGTATTCTCCGGCGCGTGTGCCAGGTCGCCGCGATGAGCGAGAATGATGGGGGAAGAGAAATTTTCAAACATGTGAATCAGGTTTTAGTTCGGTGCGAAGCGGTTTAAATATCCACAAAATAGGCTCTGCCGGCATGGTCGATCATCTCGCGGGACATAACTGGCGGCACGGCCAGATAGGAGGCGATATCAATGATCTGGTCGCACAAATCGCGCGGATGGGATGCGCGTAATTTGCGGTTGCGCTTGATATACCATTCCTGTAAAAGATATGCCAAACCCTGGTCGTTATATTCGATGTTTCTATCCTTTGAAACCCGTTTGAAGATTTCACGATACTCGTCAAAGGACGGGTCGCCGATTTCAATTTTGTGACGCAGGCGGCGCAGGAAGGCCTCGTCCACCAGGTCTTTGGGCGGCAGGTTTGTGGAGAATACGATCAAGACATCAAATGGGATCTCCACTTTGCGGCCGGTATGCAAGCGTAAATAATCGAGGCGATTCTCGAGCGGTACGATCCAGCGATTAAGTAAATCGCGCGGACGAACCTGCTGGCGGCCGAAATCGTCGATTAATAAAATGCCGCCATTGGCTTTAACTTGAAATGGCGCCTCATAAAATTTGGTTGTATCGTCAAATACAAGGTCGAGGCCTTCGAGGGTTAATTCACCGCCAACCACAATAAACGGTCGGCGAATTTTTACCCAACGCGGATCGCGGCGGATATTGGCACGGAGAGTGCCCGTGAAGCCGCCCAAGTTGTTTGAGTCAGTATCCGGCGCAAGGCTGTGGCTGACGGCATCGTAGACCTTGATGACCTGCCCATCCAGATACAAGGCATAAGGAATGTACATATTCTGGCTGAGGACAAGGTTTCCAAAAGCACGAGCGATGCTGGTCTTGCCGTTTCCAGGCGGTCCATACATAAAAATGGACGAACCCGAGTTAAGCGCAGGGCCAAGCCTTTGAAATGTGGATTCTGAAATCACCAATTGTGAGAGGATCTGATGCATGGTGCGGGAGGTGACGGATAAACGTCCGCTTTTCTGGTGCCGAATGGCTTCGTTATACATTTCAAAAGGCACCGGAGCAGGGCCGGCATATTGACTGCGCTCCATGGCCTCGCGAGCACGCACCACACCCGCGTTGGTAATTCCATAAGTGTAGGCGCCGTCGCCCAAACCACCCTGGGAAGACTTCACTTCAATATATTTTTCCTGTTTTAATATGGTGAGCAAATGGTCGGTCACGCCTGCCAGAGGCAGGGCGATCTCCTCCGCGATCTTGAAACCCGTCAAATAACCGCGAAAATACAGGACTTTAAGGATCAGGTCTTGCAACCAGAGCGGCGAAAGGCCTGTATCTTCAAGGCTATTGATCTGCGGGGGCAAAAAATCGCCAATGGGTGCAGACATTTGTCCTAATTGTCTTGTCATAATGGTCACCGTCCCAAGCGGGAATTTTTGAATTACAGGCTGATTATACTTCTTTTCGTTTATAATCCAGTTCATATGAAACTATCCGTCATAATCCCTGTCTACAATGAAGTTGAGAGCATTCAAACCATCCTGAAACGGGTGCAAAATACCAAGCTTGCCCATGAGATTATTGTGGTTGACGATGGATCAAAAGATGGGACACGCGATATTCTAAAGAAACTGGATGGCAAAAAGGGCGTGCGAGTCATCCTGCATGAAAAAAACCAGGGCAAGGGCGCGGCAGTACGCACCGGCATGTCCGCCGCAAAAGGTGATGTGCTCCTGATACAGGACGCCGACCTGGAATATGATCCGCGCGATTACCCTGAATTAATAAAACCCATCCAGGAAGGTCTTGCAGACGTGGTGTATGGCTCGCGATTCCTGGGAAGCGCGCACCGCGTAACGATGTTCTGGCACTTGATGGCCAACAAATCTCTGACCTTGATGACCAATATCCTGTATGACACCATTTTGACCGATATGGAAACAGGCTATAAGGTATTTAAACGCCAGGTCATTGAAGGCGTCACCTTCCACGCCAACAGCTTCGACTTTGAGCCCGAGTTCACCGCCAAAGTACTCAAACGCAAGAATCGCATTTTTGAAGTGCCGATCACCTTCAACCCGCGTGATTACACCCAGGGCAAGAAGATCAAATTACACGATGCTTTCGAAGCGGTGTGGACCTTGATCAAATACAGGTTTATTGATTAAAACAAAACGACGGGCGCAGATGCCCGTCGTTTTTCTGATTCCAGCCCGCTTCACCACCCATCAGATTATTTCATCACTGCCTACGGCTTCACATACACCGTGTAATCCAAAACATAATCACCCGCTTCATAATCTGCCATACCGTCGTTGATCGGGGCGGTGAATGTTGCCGTGGTTGTAAGATGATGCTCGCCGGGCGTCCATTCGCTCAAAGAGGTGTAATACAGCTTGCACCACTGGGTATCGGTTTCAAGGTCCTCCTGTCTTAACTTATCCAAGTCCACATCATCGCCATTGAGGGTAAATTTCACCTCGATGTTCTTAAGATTTTGGTCAAGGATATCTTTGGAGGAAGTACACCAGGCATAGATCCAGATCAAACCTTCCTCTTTGAGGAGCGGGATCGTATAGGTCAGCGCGCCAGGCGCGGCAAAGTCATTATCCTGATATTCCTCACGCGCCAAATCTTCAAGGAATTTCTCCCCCGAGGATAACGCAGACGAGGCCGCAGCCGGGTCTGCCATCCGTGGAGGCGCCGATGGGGTAATGCCAGCGCCCAAAGGCTCACTGATCGCTTTTTCAGCATAATTCAAAACCACATCCTGCCCATTGGCCTGTTGCAGAAGAGTTTCAAAAGTGACCGGTACCCGCAGATCAGGCGCCACGCCGCTTCCTTCGATATGGATCTTGCCAATTGCATCCATGGCTCGCCCAATGGTCATCTGGGCGTAGATATCGCCCGGCAGCAGGAAACCTTCCACACTGCCACCGGCTCCATTGGACGGATACTGTCCAACAACAACGGCGCGGTCATTGATGGTCATATCGTAGGAAAAGAATTCACAGGCGCTGGCGCAATTGGGACCCACCATCACCACCACCTGGCCGTTGTATTGCAAGTCATCAGGTGGCGGAATCATCGACTCCTCATAATCCGGGTCCGTGAAAAATTCACCCGTGCTGTCATCATAATAAGCGGTCTGGCCGACCACGGTCTCCTTGTTAAAAAAGTAGGCGGCCATTTGATCTGCAAGCCAGCCGCTCCCGCCGCCATTATCGCGCAGGTCCAGGATCACACCGGGAATTTCGTTTTCATTAAAGAACCGCATCGCGCGTTCCCAAACCAAAATGGATAACAGGTCATTATCTGAAAAACTGGAGACTTTAATATAACCATAACCGCTGGACAGGATGCTAAACTCAACCGGCAGGGCCGTCGGGTCTTCGCCAGCGCGGAAAGAAGATGAGTTAAAACTATCAACCTCGTTAACCACTTTCAAGGCTGCAGTTTGCTGAGACCCTCCAGGGTTCTTAAAAGTCACTTTCACTTCGCCTTTTTCAAGCCTGAAGCGAGTCGCATAACGTAATTGCTGCAGGCGTTTAATTTCCTTATTACTAAACGGAGATGACCACGGAACGACCGCATCCACTACTTCCGCTGTGGGGACGCCATCCATGGCAACGATCTCCGCCCCCCACAACATCCCAGCCTGAGCCGCGGGGCTGCCATCCGAAACGAAATTGGCGATCATCCTGCCATCATCCGTTTCGCGCATGGCAAAACCCAGGCCGCCGGCAATGTCTGCCTGAAAATCGGCATTTAATGAGGCGGTATCAAACCCGACATGGGTATCTGGAATGGACCAGAAGAAATCACGCAACGCAAGCACATAGGCATGACTGTCATGATTCTGATCTGCCGCCTCAAACCGCGGACGGAACTCTGCCGCCTTCGCCTCCCAGTCAATTCCCTTGAATTCGGTGAAAGCATACTCATTCCTGAATTTTTTAAGCATCGCATCGAACGCCTCGGCATAGGAAAGCGCGGAGAAATCATCCAAGGCAGAACCTTCAGGTTCAATTAATGCAATTTCAGGATTTTCAGAACGGTCGATTCCAAAGGGGGTTTTATCCAAATCGATCACAGACCAGCCCGCAGGGATGTCCATGATCGGGTCGTCATCCGTAAACAACTTTTTATCGTCGCCAAACCCCGACGGGAAGGATTGCCCATCGTCCGGCGCATAAACCAGATATTTGCCGCCGAATACCTCAAGATAGGAATCTTTATCATCGCTGACATTGGTGGAGGCATAAGCGGAGGACCACCCGCCGCCGCCCTGATCGCGGCGCTCAAGAAACGGATCGCCCCATGTATTCGTCCAATATGCAACTGCGAAGACCATCACACCGGTTTCATCGTGACCATCATGATCCACATCATGCTGGGTCCCATTCGGCTCTTCCGGCAAGGCAAGGCTGTATGTAAAAGGCGAAGTATAAAAATCCGAGGTGATCTGTCCAATCACCTGGGATTCAACCGGGATCAAAAACTTGCGGTTGCGAGTCACAAATCCGCCCTGATCCTCAAGAATAACAATAGGCTCAGCCACCCCCATGGTAAAAAAAGCATTGGTATAGGCAACTGTTCCCGTAACAATTTTTGGTCCCCTGTTTTGGGTTGGGGCTATGGGCACAAGTGGAATGGTCAACTCGTTCCCAAACCGGCAAGCCAATAAAGCCAAACTCATCGCAATCACAACCGACACTATTTGAAATAAACGTGGTTTCATTTCCTGCTCCTGTTAAAGATTAAAGTATTATAACGCCAAGTATAATCAGGAAATGGATTTGAAAATACAAATACAAAACGAATTCGACAACGCAGAGAAAGCCCGCTTGCACGACAATGAAGGCCGCGCGCGAGTCTGTGCAAGGCGTGCAACCGGCCTTGCAATTCGGGAATATCTCACCCGCCGCGGGAGGCGCATCCCAAACGCGAGCGCCTACGATCTGTTAAATCTACTCAAGGAAGACGCGCTTCTGCCCTCTGACCTGAAACTGATTGCCGACCATTTGACATTGCGGGTCACCGAGGAATTCAAACTCCCCATCGAAGCGGACATCATTGCCGAGGCGCGTTTGTTATGTGATTGGTTATTAAGCAAATAGGTCCCACAGGTTTTTTGAAACCTGTGGGACCTACCTCTAATCAACCAAATTACATAGCGTTCTTGCGCCCAGCGAGGTAATAGAACATGCGCGCAACCGTAACCAGTAGCAGCAAGCCAGACATGACGCCGCCAAAGACAATGAACAACCTGCGCCAGTCTGTCAGGCGTAAAGTGATTTCCCTTCGGCTGGGCATATGGATGCGTCCGCGCAAGCGTTGGAGGATGTCGCTCGGAGGCGCAACTCGCTTCAAAGCCCCGGCCAGATGCGCTTCGATTGCATCCAAATTTTCTTGATAGTTCAGGTCAGTCTTGCGCTTCGACATACTATTCCCTATCGTTTATTCTGCGGGGTAAAGAATTAACCCAACGGTGCCCGGCCCGAGATTCGCCGCAATTGAAATTGAAAGTTCGCTGATCATCGTCTCTTTGCAGTTGAAGTGACTTTTTGCATCTTCCAACAGCGCCCGGCCCGATTTAATATCACGAGCATGTATCACTGCCAGATAGACAGGCTTGGAACCATACTCTTCCTTCATCATCTCAATCACGCGATCCAGAGAGGCTTTGCGTGTGCGAACTTTTTCGGTCATATTAAGGTCGCCGTTACGCAAGACCGCAATCGGTTTTACATTTAATAATGAGGCGAGCGCGGCTTGCAGGGTCTTTACACGCCCTGACATTTTTGCGTATTCGAGCGTGTCCAATGTCAAGATAACACGAACATTGTTTTTGACATTTTCGATATATTTGACGATCTCATCGATGCCTTTGCCGGCGCGCTCCATTTTACGGGCTTCGCGGCACATTAAACCAATGCCGAGCGAGCCGCTGGCCGAGTCAATGGGGATGACATTGAACTCACCTTTTAATTCTTCGGCGGCGGAAATTGCGGAAGCATACGTCCCGGAAAGCTTGGCGGTGATGTGAATGGAGAGGATCGTATCGCCCTTTTGAGCCACCTTGCGGTAAAACTCGACAAATTGATGAGGGGAGGGCTGGGAGGTCTTTGGAATCCGCTTGCTCTCATCCACCAGTTTGTAGAAACCTTCGTTATCCAATTCCACACCCTGGAGATACGATTTTTCCCCAAACAAAATGTTGACGGGGATCATATCAATGCCGTATTCCTTTTCCCATTCGGGAAGGATATCAGCCGCGCCGTCGGTAACAATTCTCAACATGGTTACTCTCCTTCAAGATTTAAGTTTTGCCCTGCCAATTGATCGCGAAGAGCCAGCAGGGTGCGGTGGTATAAACTCTTCACGGCTCCTTCACTCCTGTGCATAATCGCGCCGATCTCCGCGTTGGACATATTCTCAACAAACTTCAAGATCAGCAGGTTCTGTCTCTCAGGTGGCAATTTGCGAATCATTCGCAACAGCACCTCCTGCTCCTGTGAGCGGACCAGTTTCTTTTCGGGATGATCGCCTTTGGTCGGCAGAATGGGCAGGTCATCCAGCGGAATTTCCTGCTTGCGGCTTCTATCGCGATGCCAGTTCGCCACCAAGTTGTGGGCGATCCGGTACAGCCACGCAGAAAACGGAACCCCGCGATTCGTATAGTTCTCTATGTGATTCATTGCCCGCTGGAAAACACGCGCGGTGAGATCCTCTGCATCGTGCAGATTTCCAGTCCGGTAATAGACATAATTGAAGATGCGTTCCACGTAGCGCTCATACAGTTGACCAAAAGCGTCGCGGTCACCCTGTGAAGCAAGAGCCAGAACTTCCTCTTCGTTGTATTCCAATTCCGACAAGTTAAAAACCTTACCGGCGGATTTGAATTAAATAACACCGCCGGATTTGAGAAGTTGCACCGAGTATAACATGACCAATATCCTGCGATCGGCAGCGGGGATTGCTTTGGTTATAATACAGGGTCACTCGATGCGTAGAAAATAAATCATTCACAGAACACATGTGCTATAATACGAATTCCCAATAGGAGAAATATGTCATCCGATGTCATCCGCGTCGTAGGCGCGCGCGTCCACAATTTGAAAAATATCACCGTTGAAATCCCTCGGGATAAGTTTGTGGTCATCACAGGCTTATCGGGTTCGGGCAAGTCTTCGCTGGCGTTTGATACGATTTTCGCCGAAGGTCAGCGGCGCTATGTCGAGTCGCTTTCCGCATATGCGCGCCAATTTATCGGTCAGATGGACAAGCCCGACGTGGATTATATTGACGGTCTCTCCCCTGCCGTTTCGATCGACCAGAAATCCACCTCGCATAACCCCCGTTCGACAGTCGGAACTGTAACCGAAATCTACGATTACATGCGTCTGCTGTTCGCGCGCGCGGGTATTCCGCATTGTCCTGTGTGCGGACGCGAAGTAGTCAAACAATCGGCGCAGGAGATCGTGGATAAGATCGAAAAACTTCCCAATGGCACACGCGTATTGATTCTTTCTCCCATCGTACGCGCGCGCAAGGGAACCTATCAGGCAGTCTTTGAGGAGATTCGCAAGGCAGGTTTCACCCGCGCCCGCGTGGATGGAAACGTCTCTTCGCTGGATGATGAGATCGAACTGGATCGCTACAAACAACACACAATTGAGTCGGTTGTGGACCGTCTTGTCATTTCACAACATGAAGATAAAGAGGACAAGAAAGCCGCCCGCACTCGTTTAACAGATTCGGTTGAAACAGCGCTCAAATTTGGCGAGGGCTATATCACAGTGAATCTCATTGATAAGAAGGAAGACCTGCAGTTTTCAGAACACCTTACCTGCCCCGAACACGGCGTCAGCATCGCAGAGGTGGAACCGCGCACATTCTCCTTTAACACCCCGCAGGGCGCATGTCCGGACTGTCAGGGACTCGGCTCGAAACTGGAGATCGACCCGCAACGCATCATTCCTGACGATAGCCTGTCTCTGAACGATGGGGCGATCATCAGCATGGAATGGAGTGGACCGAAAATAGAAGGCGGCTATTACTGGCAAAGCCTGATCAATGCCTCGAAGGCATTCAAAATAGATTTGGATAAGCCTGTTAAAGAATTAACCAAGGAGCAACTGAAAATTGTCTTGTACGGCACGGGCGACAAGCAAATTCAGATGACATACCAGGGAGCCAACGGGAATGAGTTCAAGTTTACGCGCGCTTTCGAAGGCGTGATCACAAACCTGGAACGGCGATATAAAGAAACAAACTCGGAATATATTCGCGAGAAGATCTCCGAGTTCATGTCAGACCGTCCCTGCCCGAGTTGTGGGGGCAAAAGGCTCAATCCCGCCGCATTGGCGGTCACCGTAGACGGCATCAACATCGTGGAGGCAAATTCATGGCCCGTGTCAACAACCCTGGAATGGGTGAAGAAAATCTCCGGCAAGGGCTCTCCGCTGACTTCGAAACAGAAGACCATCGCTGAAAGAGTGATCAGGGAAATTCACGAACGACTTAATTTCCTGGTCAATGTCGGTTTGAATTACTTAACTTTGAACCGCTCGGCCACAACCTTATCGGGCGGAGAGGCGCAGCGTATTCGCCTTGCGACGCAAGTAGGCTCGCGTCTGGTCGGTGTTCTGTACGTGTTGGATGAACCTTCGATTGGTTTGCATCCGCGCGACAATGCAAGATTACTGGAAACGCTCAAGGGCCTGCGCGACCTGGGCAATACGGTATTGGTTGTTGAACATGACAATGAAACCATCCGTGAGGCAGATTGGGTGATTGACCTCGGCCCTGCCGCGGGCGAGCATGGTGGACAGGTCATTGCCGAGGGCACACCCAGGCAGATCCTGGCGCATCCAAAGTCATTGACAGGCGCCTATCTCTCGGGGCGCAAGCAGATTGAGGTCCCGAAAAAGAGACGGGAAGGAAACGGCAAATCACTGAAGGTTGTCAATGCCACGGCGAACAACTTGAAAGGCGTGAATATCTCGATCCCGCTTGGAAAAATGGTTTGCATCACAGGTGTTTCGGGCTCGGGCAAATCCACCCTGATGAGCGATATTTTATACAACGCGCTCGCCGCAAAGTTGATGGGCGCACGCACACAACCGGGCGAACACGAAAAAATCGAGGGCGTCGAACATCTCGATAAGATCATCAATATTGACCAATCCCCCATTGGCCGCACACCGCGCTCGAATCCGGGGACATACACGGGCTTGTTCGATGAAATCAGGAAGTTATATGCCGAGTTACCCGAAAGTAAAATACGTGGATACAGGCCCGGGCGTTTCTCGTTCAACGTACATGGCGGGCGCTGTGAAGCCTGCCAGGGACAGGGCGAGCTGCGAATCGAAATGCAATTTTTACCCGATGTGTATGTGCCTTGCGATGTGTGTCACGGCAAACGCTTCAACCGCGAGACCTTGCAGGTTTTGTTCCGGGATAAATATTCGATCTCCGATATTTTAGATATGACCGTTGACCATGCGTTGAGCGAATTCCAGAATTATCCGCAAATGCAAAATAAATTGAAGCTATTGCAGGAAGTGGGACTTGGCTACGTGCGAATTGGCCAGGCGGCAACAACTTTATCCGGCGGGGAAGCGCAGCGTGTAAAACTCTCGAAAGAATTATCACGCCGCGCAACGGGACGCACGCTGTATGTATTGGATGAACCATCCGTTGGTTTGCATGCGGCGGATGTCCACAAGTTGATAGAAGTCCTGCAAAGATTGGTAAATACAGGCAACTCGGTCGTGATCATTGAGCACAATCTCGATATCATCAAAATTGCAGACTGGCTGATTGATCTCGGCCCCGAAGGCGGTGACATGGGCGGAGAATTGATCGCAGAAGGCACGCCTGAACAGGTGATGAAGGTAAAAGAGTCCTATACAGGCAAATATCTAAAGGCGCATATGAAGTAAATGCACCCGAGGTAGCCTGGACGACATTTACAAACACCATCAGGTCGTTTCGAAAGGCTGCCTGATTCCACAGAAATATATTAAAACCCTGCATCACAACCTTTGTTTTTCAGGTAGAATCGTTTTACATTGCGTTGGATGGGAAACCGCCGTAAAAAGCGCTTTGTAAAAAGGAAACGACTCATGAATAATAGACCTCCTCTTTCGTCTTCATCATCTGGCATGCTCAATCCATATCGCAAACATAAAAATCGCTTCGCCCCCAATCTTATTTCGATCCTCGCCGGCATATTTATCCTGGGCGGTATTGCATTGCTGATCTTTTGGCTGGCAGGTCCCAACAAACCGCTCAATGCGTTCTTTGCCACTGAAACCCCCACGCCAACGATGACCTTCACACCGACCAGCACCGCCACACCCACCGAGACGCCAACAATCACACCAAGCTCCACAGTAACGCCTACACCGACATATTCATCGCCTTTTACTTATACGGTTCAAGAAGGCGACTATCTTGCGCTCATTGTAGAAAGATTCAGCCTCGGCGACGATGGGATTGAGCTCATTTTGCTTCTCAATCAGCCGTATGTAGATGCCGATGGGGTTCCACAAGGTATTGATCCAACCAATCCTATTATTAGGCCCGGCCAAAACCTTACAATACCCAACCCAGGTATGCTGCTTCCTACAGCCACGCCCATCCCGCCTAATCTAGCGCGTGGCACAAAGATAGATTACATCGTCAAAGCTGGCGATTCTCTTGGCGGCATCGCAGCTCTGTTCAACAGCACCATTGACGATATTATTAAAGAGAACAACATCACAGACCCGAATGCCATTGCCGTTGGTGACCTGCTGGTTATCCCGGTCAACATGGTCACCCCAACAGCCACCCGCCCACCCACAAGCACTCCCATTCCGCCGGGACCCGGAACCGTGCTGCCTACAGTCACTTTTACACCAATTAACTAGAACTTATCTCAAAAATACCATGTCACTCTGAGGGCGCGGCTGTTGCGACCGAAGAGTCCCTTATTTTGGCGGCGAGACCCTTCGCTACGCTCACATCGTCCCGATGTCCTTCGGGAGGGAGACATTTTTGAGATGACTTCCAATACACTCGTTTGGATAAAGATAAATCCGCAGGAAAATTCCTGCGGATTTATGAAATTTACTGGACAAATACTTCCCCCTCATGTAAAATACAACGCTGTCGTAAAGAAAAGTAAGTTTTTTGGAGAAAAATCTTGGCTAACATTAAGTCTCAAATCAAACGAAATCGTCAAAATGAAAAACGCCGCCTGCGCAACCGCACAGTGCGCGGCGCAGCACGCACGGCTGTAAACCAGGCACGGACTGGCTTCATTGCAGAAGCGCCTGAAACAAAAGAAGCTGTACTCAAAGCCGTCAGCCTGCTCGATAAAGCCGCTGGAAAAGGCGTCATTCACCCCAATAACGCCGCACGCCGCAAGGGTCGTCTTATGAAGCGTCTCGCTTCATTTACGCCAAGCGACAAACCCGCTGAAGAGAAAAAAGCAAAAAAGAAGACTGCAACAAAGAAGACTGCAACCAAAAAAGCAGCAAAAAAATAGCGCGTGATTATTCACAAAATGCGGGAGTCGACAGCGGGTCAGAGTCAATGCGTCTCGTCCCGTTTGAAGTCGAATTAACTCTGTAAACCTAAACGCCCTTTTTCAAGGGCGTTTAGGTTTTTATTATTCAATTTTAGATTATTTGCCATTCTTTCAAGGAGCTCGATGGCTGGCACGATACATCCCTTGTCTTAGGGATGGTTTTGTCGTATAGTTTTGACAATCGTGTTGCTACCATAGGGTTTTGGTTATTATACAGAAAAGGTTACTTTAAGCCCTCCTCCAAGTGTAATAAGAAGAAGATAATTCACCCTAAGAACAGAAAAGGGGTAAAAATAAAAAGAGGAAGGTGCTCCTCCCGTATACTGTTAAGAAGATTTTTATTCTCTGACGCAATAGTTGTGCAGAAAGGAATGAAACATGAACAAAGTAACCAAGCCATCAATGAGACCACTCATTCACGGAGACATTCTCAAACGAGCCAACCTCTTCAGATGGATTCGAGAGTTCATTGAGGCCCAAGGCATGACACCGGGATACTACATGGAATTCGGTCTTCTTAACGGTGAGTGTATGATCGATGCATACAGACAGTTTCGCGGGCTTCTTTCGCATTATTACGGATTCGATTCCTTCGAAGGCCTGCCTGACCTCAGTCCTGATGACGAACAAGCTGCAAACTTGACACCAACATTCCACAAAGGTAATTTTGCGTCAATGCAGGTCGAATATGTGCAACAGACAATCCTATCCTCCTGCCGCATGGCACCCGATGAACTTTCTTTGGTGAAGGGATTATTTAACGAATCGCTGCCCAAATTTCCCAAAGACAGCCTGCCGAGTCAGGGTGCACCTCTGGTTGTCTACATTGATTGCGACCTATATTCGTCCACAGTCGATGTCCTGCAATTCATTGATGGTCTTGTTACTACTGGAACATGGATTCTCTTCGACGACTACTGGTGCTATCGAGGCTCGCCTCAGGCAGGCGAACAAAGAGCCATCAGGGAATGGATGGACGACAACAAACGAATTGGGCTCCAGCCATATTGTAACTTTGAGGGATGGGGACGCGCCTTTATCGTCTATGAGAAGTGATAGTTGCCCAACAAAGCGTGGATCCGACAAGCGGGATTCTGCGCGATTTATAAACATTTTTCTGGATACAAAGGAATCAAAACGTCAAATCCCGTTTGAAATCGAAATAGCCTTGTAACAAGCTGTCAAACTTGGGTGCACCATTTCGCAAATCACTTTTTGAGATTTATAACATGTTAAAGTAATCTCTAATCTTTGCAGCCATAAATCGACGACGTTCATTCAGGAGTATTCATTTATTAACCACTCAACCCTTTGAAAAAGGGAAAGAAGAAAAGCATAAGAGCAATCGTTAATGCGAGCAAGGCATACCAGCGTTTTCGGACGACCAAAAGAATCTGGCTGATGGATCGGAATTGCTCCATCTCTACGAATTCGCTAAAGAGTATGTAGGATCCATACGAGCCAAGCCCAATCATGACAAGATTATAGATCAATTCTAAAACAAGGGAAGTGGCTTTCACTTCTTTCCTTCCACGATTTTTATTTCATCTTCCGTCAACCCATACAACTCATAGACCAATCGATCAATGGACTTGTCGGTTGCTTCGATTTCACGCGCCAGGCGTTCCTTCTCCTGAGGCGTGCGACCCCCACCCTGCCCTCCCCCAAGTCCA
>CAZEGE010000074.1:0-17081 GCA_964511765.1 uncultured Anaerolinea sp. | reverse complement strand
GCAGCCAGTTCGGCATGAGGGAAATCCCCTTCCTTATAGCCAAGCTTGCGGCATGGCGCGGAAAGGTGCGGCGGCAGGGGATAATAAACTTCCGAAACAATCCCCTTTTGTTTTAGATAAGCCTGCAATTCATCACGGCGTGGGGAGCGAATGATATATAAATGATACACATGCTTTCCCCAATCACGTTCGACAGGAGTGACAACCCCAAGCAGTGCAAGATGTGCGGTATAACGATGCGCAAGTTCGCGCCGTTTATCGTTCCACGAATCAACATAAGGCAGCTTGGCCTGCAGAATCGCGGCCTGTAACGCATCAAGGCGGCTGTTGTAACCAACTTCTTCAGAATAATATTTTTTCTTCCAGCCATGAGTCCGCAACATTCGCATTCGTTCTGCTAGCGCAGGATCATTTGTCACAACCATACCTGCATCGCCAAATGCACCGAGATTTTTAGTGGGGAAGAAACTTAAACAACCAATATCACCAAACGAACCTGTCTTCTTTCCGTTATATTCCGCGCCAAAACCCTGCGCATTATCTTCGATCGCCTTCAAACCATGTTCGCGCGCAGTCGCAAGGATCGGATTCATCTCGGCAGGATGGCCATACAGATGCACAGGAATGATCGCCTTCGTCTTTGAAGTGATCACTTTCTTAATTTTGCTCACATCAATTTGATAACTCTGCGGATCAATATCCACAAATACAGGCTTCGCACCAACAGACAGTACCGTGCCAGCCGTCGCAAAAAATGTATAGGCAGGGATGATCACTTCATCGTCATCACCAATATTCAATGCACGCAATGCCAAAACTAGGGCATCTGTCCCTGAAGCAAGGCCAATTCCAAAGTCCATGCCCAGATACGCGGCAATGCTCTCCTCAAATTTTGTAACCGCAGGCCCAAGAATAAAATGGCCCGATTCCAAAGTGGACAAGACAGCTTCGTCAATCTCTTTTTTGATGGAATGATATTGCGCCGTTAGATCTACCAATGGAATCATGCAACGCCTCTTTCTGGACTGACAACCTGATCCTGTTTCCGATAAACATCTCCACAATTGTTGCAGACTGCGCGATCGTCATCGAATTTCAATTGCTCGCCACACTGACACATCCAACCGTGCACGCGTGCAGGAGAGCCGTAAACGAGCGCATAATCCGGCACATCCCTGGTGACCACCGCACCCGCGCCTACAAAACAATATTTGCCAAGCGTGATGCCGCAGACAATCGTGGCATTCGCTCCAATGGATGCACCTTTACGAACCAGTGTGGTCCTATATTCATCTTTACGGCTCACATGACTGCGCGGATTAATGACATTGGTAAATACCATCGAGGGGCCAAGGAAGACGTCATCTTCAACAATCACACCTGTATAAAGCGATACATTGTTTTGGATTTTCACATTATTCCCAATCGTTACATCCGAGGAAACAAGTACATTTTGACCAATGTTGCAGCGTTCGCCAATGCGCGCCTGCGGCATTACATGACAAAAGTGCCATATCCTCGTGCGGGCGCCAACCTCCGCACCCTCATCCACATAACTGGATTCGTGAACAAAATAATCGGTCATAGTTTCCTTATGTAAGTGATGTTACGCACCATCCCGAAGGTTTGGATTACAAACAGGTTTGATTTACGAGAACCTTCGGGACGTTCCTCGCAGGGTGGGTTATGTAAGTCACGTTTGAAGCGTGACCTACTTCTTCAACAATGGATGAGCCAAGTCATCCTTCGGTGAAATTTCAGCAGTTCGTATAGCGTATGTCAATTGAATGGATGGACGTGCATCCTTGATCCCAAATCCACGCCCCACAAGTGTTTCTTCATATACCCTGGTATGTAAATCTGTAAAGCCTTCTGAAAATTCAATCTCATCCCCATCCACTGTAATGGAGCGATAAGTTGTCTTGCCGCCAGCCTTTGCAGAAAATGGCAGATCATCTTTGTCAACCGAGAGGAACCACTTCACGCGCGCATGTTCCAACTCAATGAAGCCGGACATGCGGTTTTCATCGGAATGATATACTTTAATCCTATTTACAGAGCCAAACAACCATAATAAAAGATCAAAGAAATGCACGCCAATATTCGTAGCCACACCACCCGATTTATCCTCCTGCCCCTTCCATGAGACTTGATACCAGGGCCCGCGGCTGGTGATATAGGTGAGCTCCACATCATGATGACCGTCCTGCTCCTGCAAAGTCTGTTTGAGTTTAATCAACTCCGGGTGTACACGCAGTTGAAGGATGGTATGGATGCGATGCTTTGTCTCCGCTTCCAACTCCTCAAGGGCATCAAAATTCCAGGGGTTGATCACCAATGGTTTTTCACAGATCACATCAGCATCCACCCGCAGCGCAAGACGACAATGTGAATCATGCAGATAATTAGGGGAGCAAACCGAAACATAATGGAGGCGGCCTTCTTCAGGTCCGCGGCGTAATTTCTCCAAATGACGGTCGAAGCGTTCGATCTCAGTAAAGAATTTCACATCAAATGAATATTGGTCCAGCACCCCGACAGAATCCTTCGGATCCACAGCCGCAACCAACCGATTGCCCGTATCACGAATGGCGCGCAAATGACGAGGCGCAATATAGCCGCCAACGCCGATCACAGCAAAATTTTTGGGCATGCTTCGTTTTCCTTTTATACTTTCCTTCGATACCCATTGCCATCCGCTTCAAGTATACAATCAGTGGGAGAGTCACTGAGATGCAAACCCGCCTCAAAGCAGGTCAGGCGCAGGATATCAATTACTTCATCCTCGCCATCCAGGTAGATCTGTTGAACGCCTGCCTGCTTCAATTCCATAGCTAGGGCTTTTGCTTTTTTACGATAATCGCCATAGACTTTCAGTGAATCACGGGCGTATAACATGGCACGCTGTGTAAAGACTTTCATTCCAGCCGGGGTGAGGTCGTACTTAAGACGGGTACGGTCCAGGTGTGACACTTTAACCCAGCCTCGTGTTATCAGGCGCTTGATATACCAATTGACACTGCCAACCGCAATTTCCAAACGGTTAGAGAGATTCGCCTGGGTCACCATTGAATCTTGGGCGATTTCATTGAGAAGATCGTATTCGCGTTGTTTAATTTCTGTCATAGGTCTAGCATTCAGTTTCTGAATTCTCACATAGAAACATGCCTCTGTCAAGTAAGGAAAAATCAACCCAGGGTCGAAGAAATTATCTTACAAATTTGAATCACAGATTGGCCATCTCCATACAATAAAGCGCGTTCCCCTTGCGGATACCATGTGTTATACGTATCCACGATCATGTTTGTGTTCACACCCACCAGTTTATTCCAACCAGCAGATACAGTTTCCACCCATTCAGTCTCTTCACGCAAAGTGATACATCGTACACCCAGCCAATAGGCTTCTTTTTGGACACCGCCTGAATCTGTGAGAATGGCGTTAGCATTTTCCTGCAAAGCCAGCATGTCAAAATGACCAAGCGGTTCCATCAATGATACATTGGGTTTAACAGATAGCCCCCATGCCTGCATCATCTTACGAGCGCGCGGATGTATTGGAAAAACAACTTGTGAAGAAAGACCTCCGAATGCATCTAATAATGATGACATTCGATCCTTGTCATCAGTATTCGCGACGCGGTGGACCGTAGCCAACGCATACTCACTTTTTTTCAGACCCAATCGTTTTAAGATCTTCGACTTTCCATGCGCCAATTCCAAATTATGGAGAAGCGCGTCGTACATTACATCCCCGACTAAGTGGACTCCTTTGATAATTCCTTCTTTTGCCAGGTTTTCGACTGCCGCATTTGTGGGACAAAACAATAAAGTGGATACATGATCTGTCAACACCCGGTTAATCTCTTCCGGCATAGCTCTATTATAGGACCTCAGGCCTGCTTCCACATGAGCAAGCGAAATCCCCACCTTAGCCGCTGCTAACGCCCCTGCCAGCGTTGAATTGGTATCACCATAAACAAGCACACAATCCGGCTGCACCGAATCTAATATCTTTTCAAGCTTGATCAGCATCCTGCCAGTCTGTTCGCCATGTGTGCCGCCTCCCAAGTCCAGGTTATAGTCTGGCTTCTTAATTTCCATCTCTTCAAAGAAAACATCAGACATACCATAGTCATAATGCTGACCTGTATGGATCATTACTTCCCGAAATGACGAGGCCAACGCACGAGACACCGGAGCTGCTTTGATAAACTGGGGTCTCGCCCCAACAATTGAAACAATTGTTTTGGTTCCCATTCAATACTCCTGTATTATCTTCTGATACCCAATTACAATTTTCTGTTTGAGGAAAATGAAATTTTCATAAAAAGGTGATAGTACATCATAATTGGCATTGCAAAGGAAAGGATCCAATCTTGAGCGCTATCCTTGCAAGTTTAATCGAAAAACAGGTGGAAGCGCATGTCAATCCTTTGCACAGTGTTATTAATTTATGAAAATTTCAATCAGTTCATCATCAAAACCAATTATAGGCTCATTGTCTCGTCGTTGGCGGTCAAAATCCACAATAGGTTTTGCGTATTTGAGCATTTACCATGAACAGCCGATATACTTGGCACCAAATCTCGTTTCTCCGGCCTACTTGAATAACACCTGAAAGTGGCTTGCAAAAGTCTCAGGTGGATCAGGCTTGAAGCCTGACATTTATTAATAATACAAGCTTTAACGGTTTTATAACCCGCTCTACGAATGATTTGGATATGCAATGAAGAATTTAAGGTAAGAAATTCCCCGTTGTGATATACTTATAAATATACTATTGCAAAAAGTTGCAATAAGGAGACCTATGTCCTGTGCCAGTGAGTACGCTCCCGAACTCCGTTCGCGCGGGTATCGCATGACGCCTCAGCGCATGGCGATCCTGCACGTGCTTCATCACTCCGGCAAACACCTTTCTCCAACGGAAGTCTACGAGCAGGCGCGTGATGAACTGCCCGGACTGACGGAAACCACTGTCTACCGCACGCTGGAATTCCTCGCCGAGAACGGCCTGGCACGTCCCGCTCACATGGGCGGCGCACATCTCGTTTATGAGATCGCGCGCCATAAGCACCATCATTTGAAATGCCGCATTTGTGGCGCTGAAATGGAAATTCAACATTCCCTGCTGGAAACCATGTATCAGAAAATAGAGTCAGCCAGCGGCTATCAATTGACCGACAGCCATGTCACATTCATTGGTCTTTGTCCCAATTGTCAAAAAGGAGAATAACATGCACTACTCACCTGTCCCCATGCACATCCCTGATGGATTTCTCAGCCTGGTCGTATCCATCGTCTGTTGGGCGGCCTCGGCTTCGATAATCGGTCTCGCCATCTCAAGGACGAATAAAGCGCTTGGCGAAAAACAAATTCCCCTCATGGGGGTCATGGCGGCTTTTATCTTTGCCGCGCAGATGATCAACTTCCCTGTGGCCGGCGGGACCTCCGGTCATTTGCTGGGCGGCGCGCTGGCCGCCATTGTGCTTGGCCCCTGGGCCGGGATGCTCGTAATGACCGCCGTGATCGCCGTGCAAGGACTGCTCTTTCAGGACGGTGGATTGCTCGTCATGGGCGCAAACATTCTCAACATGGGTTTGGTCACGACCGCAATCGGTTATGGACTTTTTCGCGCGGTGTCCGGTCAATCCAAAGCTGTCAGACTTTCCACAGCCGGGATTGCCGCGTGGTTGTCCGTCATGGCAGGTGCATTATTCACCGCTCTGCAACTCTGGCTGAGCGGCACATCTCCATTGGGAATCGTCATCCCTGCCATGCTTGGAGTCCATGCATTGATCGGACTGGGCGAGGCGCTTATCACGGTTGCAGCATTGTCATTTATTTTTCAGACCCGTCCCGACTTGCTCGCTGAAGGCTCCGAATCTGCCAAAGGCGGGCGGGGTTGGATTTGGGCGGGCGGGCTTATTACGCTTGCAGTTGTATTGATCTCACCCCTCGCCTCCAGCAGCCCCGATGGCCTGGAACGTGTTGCGATAAACATGGGTTTCATTGATGCAGGACAATCCGCACCGTATTCGATCATCCCTGGTTACACATTGCCGTTTCTCGGCGAAACCGCACTTTCCACCATTGCAGCTGGAGTGATTGGCGTGTTCGTTGTCGGGGCGATCATCATGCTGATCGGCCGCGGGTTGAAAGCTAAATCATAAATTATCATGCATTTCAACGCCTTTGATCGTTATCACGAGAAGGAAAGTTTCCTTCACCGCCTTGACCCGCGTGTGAAAGCCCTGGCGACTGTTGTTTATATAATCTCAAACACCCTGCTTCCTGACGGCGCATGGCTGGCTTTCATTTCTGCATGGATATTTTTAATAGCCGCCAACCTGCTATCACAGTTGGGAATCGGATATACCTTCAAGCGCTCGATCATTGCCCTGCCATTCGCGTTGATCGCGGTCACCATTTTGTTTTCCATGCCCGGCAAACCGGTTTTCACATTCCAGTTTTTGATGTGGCAGCCTGTCGTTACAGATGCAGGGCTTCTGCGATTCGTGAGCATTTTGATCCGCTCATGGCTTTCGGTGCAAATAGCGATCTTGCTCGTGGCGGTCACACGCTTCCCGGACCTGATCCACGCGCTGGAACATTTGCGTGTGCCTGCCATCCTCACCACCATCATCGCGTTCCTGTACCGTTACCTGTTCGTGCTGACGGATGAAGTCATCCGTCTGATGCGGGCGAGAGAATCCCGTTCGGCGGCCTCAGCAGGCAATCGGTCCGGGGGAGGCGTTTTGTGGCGGGCGAAAGTGGCCGGCAATATGGCGGGTCAACTATTTTTACGAAGCTACGAGCGCAGTGACCGCATCTACAATGCAATGATGTCACGCGGTTATACGGGCCATCTTTATACGTTGAATCCGCACGAGATGAAATCCAGCGATTATTTCGTCACTGCTTTTGTGGTTGCGGCTATTTTTATCGTTCAACTTATTGGAAGGTTGTAATGCCAGTTACTCATGTAATCAACAGTTTTGAGATGCCCGAATGCGACGGCGATGTGTTGAGTATCAGGGATTTGTATTTCTCCTATCCCGATGGCCATCCTGCCTTGCATGGCGTTTCGCTTAATTTATGCAGGGGCGACAAGGCCGCCTTGGTGGGCCCGAACGGCGCGGGCAAGTCAACCTTGATGTTGCATCTGAACGGGATTTTGAGCGGACGCGGTGAAATTGAAATTGCAGGCCAACGCCTCACCCGCAACAATTTGCCTGCCGTCCGCGCAATGGTTGGACTCGTGTTCCAGAGTCCGGACGACCAACTATTCTCGCCCACCGTGTTCGAGGATGTGGCCTTTGGCCCGCTTCACATGGGGCTGCCTGAAACAGAAGTGCGCACTCGTGTGGATGCCGCGCTAGAAGCTGTGAGGATGAGCACGTATCGTGATCGTCTGTCGCATCACTTGAGCGTTGGCGAAAAGAAGCGCATTGCGATTGCCACCGTGCTTTCGATGAAACCAAGTTTATTGATCCTGGACGAACCTACGGCGGGCCTTGATCCGCGCGCCCGCAGGACATTGATCAATTTACTGCGCGAACTGCCCATTACGATGTTAGTCTCCACCCATGACATGGCGCTGGTGAAGGAATTATTCCCGCGCACGATCGTGATGGATGAAGGGAAGGTTGTGGCAGATGGGCTAACAATGGAGATTTTGGACGATGAAGAATTGTTGACGGCGCATGGACTGGAAAAGCCGTAAAATAATTTCACTTAACTCATTAAATCAAAAAGCATCCCTCGAAAATCAGGGATGCTTTTTGATTTTGGATACTAATCGCGAAACTACAGCCCCGCAGCCTTCTTCAAAGCAGCGGCCTTATCCGTCTTTTCCCAGGGGAATTCGATATCATCGCGGCCGAAGTGACCGTACGCAGCGGTCTTGCGATAGATCGGGCGGCGCAGGTCGAGGTCGCGGATGATCGCGCCGGGGCGCAGGTCAAAGTATTCACTAACCAGTGCGGAAATTTTCTCGTCATCAATTTTGGCGGTGCCGAAAGTTTCCACGTTGACCGAAAGCGGATGAGCCACGCCAATCGCGTAAGCCACTTGCACTTCCACGCGGTCCGCCAAGCCAGCGGCGACGATATTCTTGGCCACATAGCGCGCGGCATACGCAGCGGAGCGATCCACCTTCGTGGGGTCTTTTCCGGAGAAGGCGCCGCCGCCGTGACGACCCATGCCGCCATAGGTGTCCACGATGATCTTGCGTCCCGTCACGCCGGCATCACCCATGGGACCACCGATCACGAAACGCCCGGTGGGGTTCACGAAAACCTTCAGGTTTTTATCCACCAGGCCCTGCGGCAATGTTGGATAGATGATATGTTCGCTGATCTGTTCAACGATCTCGGCGTGTGTGATGTCCGGTGCATGCTGGGTCGAAATAAGGACAGTGTCGATGCGTTTTGGCTTGCCTTGTGAATACTCCACCGTCACCTGGCTCTTGCCATCGGGACGCAGCCAGGGGAGGGTGCCATCTTTGCGAAGTTCACTCAAGCGGCGGGATAATTTATGCGCCATAAAAATCGGCATCGGCATCAAGGTCGCTGTCTCGTTGCATGCAAAGCCGAACATCATGCCCTGGTCGCCGGCGCCAACGTGTTCGATATCCTTGTCGGTCATCTCGCCGCTTTTATCCTCCAACGCATGATCGACGCCCAGGGCAATATCCGCGCTTTGGCTGGCAACTGCCGAGAGTACGGCACAGGTATTGCCGTCAAAGCCCTTCTCGCTGCTGTCGTAGCCGATTTCATTCACAACCTTGCGTACGAGTCCATCAAAGTTTACGTAAGCGTTGGTGGTAATTTCGCCCAGCAGCGCTACGAAGCCTGTCTTGACGGCGGTTTCGCAAGCCACGCGTGACATGGGATCCTGCTCAAGGCAGGCATCCAAAACTGCATCTGAGATCTGATCACACAGCTTATCGGGGTGTCCTTCTGTTACCGACTCCGATGTAAACATCAGGCTCGGCGAAGACATAAAAGTATTGCTCATTGTTTTTATTTCTCCTTCAAAAAATATAATTGCCCTTTCGACATGAAAGGGCAATTATGCGTAGTGCTGATCTACCCTCTCATCTTCCAGAAAATACATCTGTCGGATTTGGCACCGTGGGTTAGTTTTGGTAGTTATGTAGTTTCGTAGTTTGATAGTTTTGCAGTTTCTAACTACCAACTATCTAACTAACCAACTACCCAAACTAAAATCGGTTGTCGAGGCATCGCAGGGCCGTTCCCTCCGCCTCTCTGGATAAGAGCGCCGTATTGGGGCTATTGATTTGTGCCGGGAGTTTACCATAGCTGATAAAGTGCGTCAAATAAAACAAGCCGCCAGAAAATTCTGGCGGCTTGAGGTTCATGGTTCAGATTTAGTCTGTAGCGCAGCGGAATCCGATCTTGGGTGAAACATCGCCAAGGTAATCATCGGAATAAATATCCGAGGCGTCAAGATTCGAACCTCTCACCGAAGCCCGATTGGCGAGGCGAATGTCAAGAAACGCATCCTGGAAGGTACCGCCGCGTACAACGCGGTTGAAGTAATAGCTGCGTTCACCGGGGCCAGGCGGATTCATGGTGACGCCCTTGCTATAGTACTTGCCATCAAAATAATCATGCACCCATTCTGCTACATTGCCGGCCATATCCAGCACACCAAACGAACTCGCGCCAGCCGGAAAACCGCCTACACGGGCGGTATCTCCAATAAAGTAGTTAAAGTTGCCGCGTGAAGAATCCGGGCGTTCATCGCCCCAGGGATAGGTGCGGAAATCATCACCGCGGGCAGCGCGTTCCCATTCCGCCTCAGTAGGCAGGCGGCGTCCCGTCCATTTGCAGTAATTATCAGCCTGTGCCCAGGTTACATAGACAACGGGATAATCATCAAACTCTGCATTGTTAAAATACGAGTCGCGCGTTCCAGATTTAAAAAATTGCGGCGGTTCGCAGGCGCCGGCCTGAACGCACAGCGCGTACATGGCATTGGTCACTTCCAGTTTATCCATCCAGAAACCTTTAAGGGTGACATTGTGGGCCGGTGTTTCGTCTATTTGTGCATCCACATCAAGCCCGCCCATGCGGAAACTCCCATCAGGGATATAAACCTCAGGCATGCCATCCACAGATGAGACACGTTCAGAACCGGCCTCACCGCCGGCGTTTACTTCAGCGGTCGGATTGATGGCAGGGGGAGTATTGGTTGGAAAAGCAGTGGGAAGAGCGATGGCTGTGGGTACAGCCCGTCCACTTCCAGGTTGACAGGCCGAGACAAATAAAGCCAGGGCCAACAGGATAGGGATTAGTTTTTTCATAGTGTCTCCTTTATATAATATGTCGATAGTATACAAAGGTGGGACATCTTTCCATATCCCCCAAAGGTAACATTTCGGTGAAAATATATTACTATTTACGACTAATTAATGTATAATTTGCTTATATCATGGAAAATAAGTCCAATATTTGGTGAAATATCCATAATTTCAAAGAGAAAGAAAGATTTATTTATGACCTCTTCCAATATTTCCTCCACAGCTCAAAACACTCCCCGCGTCTTCATCGTTTGCGACCAGGATGCTACCGCACCCATTTGGGGTTACATCATCCGTGAAAAAGGATTGGTTGCCATCCTTGAAACTTCCGTCCAACGGGCCATGCAGCGTTCCATGGAGGAAATTCCCGACTTGATCGTCGTTGACTTAAATGCCCCGCATGCCCAGCGAATGGAACTCTGCCGTAAACTCCGTTCGCTGAGCACCAGTCCAATCCTGCTTTTTCTACCATCCAACCACGAGCCTGAAATTCTCGAAGCCTATCAAATCGGTGTGGATGAATGTGTCATAAAACCGATCAGCCCCGCCATCTTCCTGGCCAAGATTATGGCCTGGTCACGCCGCAGTTGGAGCGAGCCCATGACACCGCGCCATACCGGACACCTGCGTCTGGACCCATCCCATCGCTCGGCAGTTGGCGCCAACGAACATGAGATCAAACTCACCAATCTCGAGTTCCGTCTTTTGCATCTTCTGATGAGCCGCCCCGGCTATGTTTTCCCCGCCGAGGATATCATCCAAGCCCTGTGGGGCGCTGAAGGCGATGTGGTCCTACTTAAAAATGTGGTCTACCGTTTGCGAAAAAAAATGGGGGATGAAGCCGATGAGACTCAATTTGTTCAAACCTGGCCCGGCGGATATAGTTTTGTGGAAGACTAAATCGCCTCTTTCTTAACCCTTCGACACGCTCAGGGCGCCGCCTTCAGCCTGCTCCTGTTTAATGATCAGCCGCGCACCTGAAACCGATCTGTACCGAACTGCGCCCGTAATAGACTTCATCCGTGGGCTGTGCTTTCGGGTTGGGACCATCCAGATAACTGCGATTTGCCAGGCGTAAAATAACCCAATCATCCTGAAAAGAACCGCCGCGGATCACACGTAATTCATTAAAAACTTCATCCTCAGACGGCCCGCTTGGATTTTCATCCGCGGATTTTCCATAATAATCCGGCCTGTAACGGTCCGCCACCCATTCCCAGACATTGCCCGCCATATCCAATGCCCCAAATGGACTCGCACCCTCCGCGTAGGAACCGACCCGGGATGTATCGCCGACGATATTGAGCGAATTGGAATTGTATGCGTTTGGCAGTTCATCCCCCCATGGAAAATTGCGCAGGTCATCGCCGCGCGCGGCGTGTTCCCATTCCGCTTCCGTGGGGAGGCGCCGTCCCGACCATTGACAATATGCATTCGCGTCATACCATGCCACATGCACAACAGGGTAATCCTGAAACTCGGGGTTCCCAAAATACTCAAGACGATTATCAGAACTATTTAGCGCAGGCAGTCTGCATGAACCTGCCTGCACGCACAGGGCATACATCCCATTGGTCACTTCCACCTGGTCGATCCAGAATGCGTCGAGATACACTTCGTGTGCAGGGAGTTCATCGCTCTGCTGATAAACGTCCAAACCGCCCATGATGAAGCTGCCGGATGGGATAAAGAGTTGTGTCATCCCATCCATTGCTGAAATTTTCACTGTCTCAGGAGTGGCAGTTGGTGTTGGTGTAGTCCTGGCCTCTGGTGTCGCTGTCGATGGAATCAATGTTAGCGTCGCTATTGGCGCAAGCGTCGCTGTTGGCGTAGGGAGTGTGTTCATGCTTTGACAAGCCGCGAGAAAGAAAACGGCAAGGGAGGGGGTTATTTTTTTCATTGTAGATTAATGAATTAAACCAATTGCGCTTTCTGCATCCAAATAACCAGGATGTACGTCTAATGCTTTATTCCAATCCTTAAGTGCGCCTGCATAATCACCTTTCCGATAAAGTCCATACCCATGCCAGAGCAAAGCTTCCTCTGCATAGTAGCCATTGATCGGTGTATATGTGTTTTTTGTCAGCTCAAGTAAATAATCAATTTGATCGTTGTTGTAATAAGCAAAAAATGGACCGAATTGATAGCGCGTCATTCGTTGAGGCAGGCCGATGGTATAAGCTTTATCGTAAGCCTGGGCAGCCTCCTGGTAGCGGTCAAAATACACCAGGTTACTTCCGAGATTAAACCATGCGAATTTGTCATTGGGATCGGAGGTTACGGCGGCTTGGGCAATATCCATTGCGTTTTTTCTGCTCTGATCCGGATCCCAATTGTCCCCCAGAATCGATTTAACCTCCTCTTCATTTTGTGGGAAGTAGATGACCATATATACATAATTGAACGGTTTCCAATCAGCCATGAATTGATCGTAAGGGATTTTTTTGTCCGGGCCGCGAAGTGGATCTTGAGCAGTGAGGACTTCGGTTGTGTCGTCGTACCCCGTGATGAGTAAATAGTGCGCGTCCCATAAATCATCGTTGGGTCCGTTTGCATCCTGCGGGTCAAGGGTCGATGCTTCCTCCACAATGACAGGGTAACTGGCGGCCAATAGTCGTTTGAGCAGATCAATGTCTCCGGCTACGCGGAATTCCGCGCGCAGCCAACCGGCCTCGTTAAGGATGTAATAGCGAAGTTCATCGGGATTTACATTACGATCCTTGTCAATTGGTTTGACGATCCTGGCGATATCATATTGATCGCCTTCCCAGCCATACATGCGCAAAGTCATTGCCAGAGTGGCTGGACCACAGTTGTTAATGCCTTGTACTTCATACTTCGGCAATGGCAAAGAGACTTGAGCGGGAAGTGGCGGCGGTGCGGCAGTGGGCTGGGTAGTTGCGCGAGGTGTTGGCGTGGGAGGCTCGGGCGTAAAAGTCGCAAATGGCGTGGACGGTACAGGCGTAGGCATTTTTCCAACAGGATCTACAATATTCTTAAAATATGTACTCCACACCTCGATCCGCCACGATAGTACCGACTTGACATAGGGTATTTGATAGAGCGCAACAGCCAGCAGAAGCAAGCCTGCCAGCCAAAATACGATTACTTTTGTGCGTTTGGACATGCCTGGGAGTTTACCACGCGTATCTGAATTGGTTTTACTGTTTTTTCATATATCATTAAGCTTTTAGATGCGAAGAGGCGGGAGAAAATTTAATTTGATTTAACAGATTGAGCAGTACCTTGCAAGGTAAGAGTTCGCATCCCAATCGAATCAAAGCAGTGCTTCTTAATTTTCGTCTTGACGCACCTCCCGCTGACAAGTATGATGAATTTAACCATGGAGAATTCACCCATTATGACGCTCGACCCTGAAAACCTGAGGGACGCCATGCGCGTCTGGTCTGCAGGTGTGACCGTTGTGACCGCGATACACGAAGACCAAAAACACGGTATGACCGTAAACTCGTTCACATCCATTTCGCTGGACCCGGCCACGATCACCATTTCCCTGCAATCCGGTTCACGCACGCATGAGTTGATCACCCGTTCCCGCACCTTCGCTTTGACCATGCTTACCAAGGATCAATCCAAAATATCAGATGTTTTTGCCGGACGTTTTCCCGATATTAAAGATCGTTTCGCAGGATTGAAAACGGAGACTCTAGTCACTGGCTCTCCATTGATCGTGGGGGGATTGGCATGGCTGGATTGTCTTGTGGTCAAAACTTTCGAGGCCGGCACAAATACATTGTTTATTGCAGAAGTGCTGGCGGCGCGCGCCGCCCGTGATGGCCAGCCGCTGATCTATCACAACCGTGCGTACTGGCAGTTAGCTCAATTAATATAGTCAAACTGGATATGTGCCGATATTGGGAGGTGCTATGTCTAATCGATTGACCGACGGGGAAAAGCAAACTTTGTTACACCTGGCGCGTGAGGCAATGGAATATGCCGTAAAAGGGAAGGCTTTACCGCCGCTGAATATGGAATCTCTTACACCCGCTTTACGTGAGAATGGCGCATCCTTCGTGACGCTTACCATCCACAATGAATTGCGCGGCTGCATCGGCGCGTTGGAAGCCCATCAACCGCTCGCAGAAGATGTACGCGAGCATGCTGTTGCCGCCGCATTGGAGGACCCGCGTTTCCGTCCCGTAGTGGAAAGCGAATTAAGCAGGATCAGGCTGGAGGTCTCGCGCCTGACCGCGCCCTATTTGCTGGAATATTCATCAAGCGAAGACCTGCTTAAAAAATTGAGGCCGCATGTGGATGGGGTCATCCTGAAGGACGATTTTCGCCGCGCAACTTTTCTTCCGCAAGTTTGGGAGAAGATCCCGGACCCGGTTGATTTTCTCGACCAGCTTTGCCTGAAAATGGGCGCAAGCAAAAAATCATGGCGGGAAACAAAATTGCGTGTTTACCTCTATCAGGTCGAAGAATTCCATGAAACGAGTTAAGGCAGTATTGCATAAGTATTGTTCACTCAAAATAATGAAATAACGCAACAAGCGGTAAAATCGATGTATGGCTGAAGAATTCAAAGAAGAACAATCCGGCAACACGACGTTTCAGGAAGCAGTGGATGCTCTGCGGCGCGGGGATAAACCTCGCGCAAAGGAAATCCTGACATCTTTGCTTAAGTCGGATCAGAACAATCCGACTTATTGGATTTGGTTAAGCGCCGCGGTAGACAACGCCAAAGAGCGCATCTACTGCCTGCAAACAGCGCTCAAACTGGACCCTGAAAATGGCACGGCAAAACGAGGCTTGATCCTGCTCGGGGCATTGACTCCCAGCGAGACTGTTCAGCCATTCCCCATGAACCGTACCCGCGCCTGGGAAGAAAAATTATTGCTCGCAAACGAAAAACCGAAGGAAAGGGGGTTTAAGGTTATCGCAAAGAGTCCAGTGCTGCGGCTGTTGGGTGTGATCGTGATCGGCTCCGCATTGATTTCAGCGGTGATCTTTGGATTTATCCTGCCGCGCCGCGCAACTGTAGTCCCCACACAAATGAATACCCAGGGTCCATCCTCAACGCCGACTATGTTCGGCACAACAACCGCGCCCATCAGAGCATTTAGTGGTCCCACACCATTGTGGATGCTTTTAGCTGCAACCTACACCCCTACTCCCTTATATGTGGATACGCCGCGTATTCCCGAAGCTTCTGACCAGTATCGGATTGCAAAACAGGCATACCAAAACGGCGATTGGGATGCGTTCATCACCCAAATGGAATCAATCATCCCGTATGAACCTCAATCTGCGGATATTTATTACTTGATCGGCGAAGCCTATCGGTTTAAGGGACAGTCGGCGAATGCGTTGCAAGCCTACAACGAAGCTTTGAAACTTAACCCGGACTTTGGCGCGCCGTATCTTGGGCTTGCACGTGCACAGCTCATGGCCAACCCCGGGTTTAATGCTGTATCCCTGTTCAATGAAGCCATTCAGCGTGACCCGAATTTTGGCGAAACATATTTGGAACGCGCCCGTTTCTTGATCTCCCACCACGACTCCGAAGCCGCTCTCGTTGATCTCAACCGCGCCGCAGCGCTGATGCCCGAGTCTTCTGATGTTTATCTTGCTTACGCCGGCGCCTATCTTGAATTGGGTCAGAGTGCAAGCGCCCTGGAAGCTGCAGAGAAGGCCTATGCGCTTGATATTACTGCCTTGCCGGTCTATAAAATGCTGGGCGAGCTTTATCTTGAAGATGGGCAGTATCAACGCGCTGTCGAGTCGCTGGAGGTCTATGTCACTTACGAAGAGGAAGATGCTCTGGCGCTCGCCCGCCTGGGACAGGCTTATTATGAAATTGAAGAGTACGAAGCTGCAATAAAGACTCTCGATAAGGCGACGACGATCAACCGCACAGGTTTGCACAGATTTTATATTTATCGCGGCCTTGCCAGCCTTGAATTGGGTAATGCCGATGAAGCTGTGAAAGACCTTGAAATTGCAGCGGCTGCAGATAATAAATCTTATGAAGCAAATCTGGGGCTCATACGGGTCTTTTACTTACAGGAAAAATTTGGCAGCGCCTTCCTGAAGGTGGAAGCGCTTAAATCCCTTGCAAAGACAGATGAACAAAAAGCGATCATGCTTTACTGGCGCGCGCTTGTTCAGGAACAGCGCGGCGAGACAAAGGATGCGGTCAAGGCCTGGAATGAACTGCTGGATATGGATAAAAATGTAATTGCCAGCGAGATGCTTAATAAAGCGGAAGAACGACTCAAGGTACTGGTTCCGTCCACACCCACGCCGCGGACGAATGCAACCCCATCCCCTATTGGAACACCATAGCGGATAAATAGACAAGTACCGAAGAAAAAAGAGAGACTGTATGATTTCGCCAGTCTCTCTTTTTGCACCAGTCTGATTGGTTTATTTCTTTCCCGCGCGGCACTCATCGCACGGGCATAATGCCCGCAGATAATGCCAGTTATAGATGCCATAATCGTGCCCGTCCTCCCAGACGATGGTTAATGCATAGGAGCCGACGGCAACGACATTTGCCAGCCGCGTGGAAAGGGAGTCTTCCATTGGTTTGGCGAACACATCCTCATCAGGTTCCGATTTCATATTTTCATGCCCGCCGCGGCAGGAGGCACACGGACAGGCGGCGCGCAGCAATCCAAACGGATAGATGCTGGTGTGTCCGCTATCCCATATAACGGTGAATTCGCGTTTGCTCTTGTTGGCGGTTACGCCGGTTGGTTTCTCAGACATATTTTCCTTTTCATTTT
>CAZEGE010000073.1:0-17116 GCA_964511765.1 uncultured Anaerolinea sp. | reverse complement strand
GATTAACACGTTGCTTGGGATTAACTAACATGGAAAAGATCAACATTCAACCCCTCGGGTCTCGCGTCCTGATTCAACCTTTAGAGCAGGACAATAAAACCGCTTCGGGCCTGCTCCTGCCTGAAACTGCAAAAGAAAAGCCCCAAACAGGACAGGTTGTTGCAATCGGCGATGCTGAGAGCATCAAGCTTAAACCGAAGGATAAAATTTTGTTCGCCAAATATAGCGGTACAGAATTTAAATACGATGGAACGGATTATCTTCTGCTCGAAGCCAGTGATGTGCTTGCCCGCCTGAAATAATTAACGTCCCAACAATAAAAAAGCCCGACGCGCATCGAAAGACGCGTCGGGCTAGGGGGTGGAAGTGTCATCTATCATTGCTCTTCAACTCCCATATTGCTGAGTTCATCCGGGCTGTACTGGGCAACGAACAGGTCTGAGCCGGCCAGGGCGAGTAATAATATGGTGACCACTCCTGCGAGCACGAACATGGTACGACTCCTTTCTTTGATAGGTAATATAACAATTGGGGAGGTAAAAAGATACGGGTCCTAACAATACTGTAATGAATCCACAATACATTTTCGTAAGGGGTGGAGAGGTAATGAATGAGCGCCCGGTTTTGTGCCCTGGATGGATGAAAGGATCTTCATCTTATTGACATTCCACTTTTTTGAGATAAAATACAACCCGCACAACCAAGCCGGAGTGGCGGAATTGGCAGACGCGCTACGTTCAGGGCGTAGTGAGCTTACGCTCATGAGGGTTCAAATCCCTCCTTCGGCACCTTGAAAGAGACCCGCTTATTGCACGGGTCTCTTTGTATTTTTCATTCGGCTGTACTTAACTAGAAAGAATAAAATCTATCCGCAGATTTTTCCTAAAAATTTGTGACATTATATCCGCAGGGGTATATCTCGGAGAAAGTGGTTAAATCCGTGAGTCTTCCAAAAGATTTAGCCGCATTAATCACAAAGATCACTGGGAAAAAACTCCAAATAACTCCCGTGGACTCGGTGTTCTGTGTGGTGATCTTTATTAACCACTCGTTTGTGGTTCTGTCCCGTATAAAATAAACAGGGAGATGGTATAATTGCACTATAAAAAAGAGTTTCCTACATCTAATGCGGACACGAAGTTTCCCCCCCATCTTCGTGTCTTTTTATGCCTTTTTTATGCAATTTTACCCATTTTAAGGATTTATTATGACTGAAGATAATGTAGTCCCCACAATCGCAGGTACCATCGAGTCCGTCGATATTGACAGTCAGATGCGCTCCGCGTACCTCGATTATGCCATGAGCGTAATCGTGGCGCGCGCCCTGCCGGATGCCCGTGACGGGCTAAAACCCGTCCACAGGCGCATTTTGTATGCCATGCATGAGTTAGGCATGCGTTCAAATTCGTCCTACAAGAAGTCCGCCCGCATCGTGGGTGAGGTGTTGGGCAAATACCATCCGCATGGCGATTCGGCTGTCTATGAATCCATGGCGCGCATGGCTCAGGATTTCTCCATGCGCTATCTGCTGGTGGATGGTCAGGGCAACTTCGGCTCTGTGGATGGAGATGCGCCTGCCGCGATGCGTTATACCGAGGCGCGCCTGCAAAAAATGGCTGAAGAATTGCTGGCGGATCTTGAAAAAGATACAGTGGATTATGGTCCAAACTTTGATGATTCACTCAAGGAGCCGCTGGTCCTGCCGGCACGTTTGCCGAACCTGTTATTGAACGGTTCATCGGGTATCGCTGTGGGTATGGCAACCAACATCCCGCCGCAGAACTTGCGCGAATTGGTTGGCGCGATCAATTATCTAATCGATAATTATGACAAAATCGACGACGTCAACGTTGATGACTTGATGAAGTTCGTGCTTGGACCTGATTTCCCCACCGGCGGCATGATCGTCGGGACGGAGGGAATCATCTCGGCGTATGGGACAGGCCGGGGCCGAATCGTGATGCGCGGCATGGCTCATATCGAAGAGACCAAGGCCGGGCGTTATTACATCAATATCACGGAGATTCCATACCAGGTTAATAAATCCACCTTAATCGAACGTATCGCTGAATTGGTGCGTGAAGGCAAGATCGATCAGATCTCAGACTTGCGCGATGAGTCCGACCAGCGCGGTATGAGCATCATCATTGAGTTGAAACGCAGTGCGCAGCCCAAGAAGGTCCTCAACCAGCTTTATAAATACACGGCTTTGCAATCCACTTTTGGCGTGCAGATGCTGGCGCTTGTGGATGGGGAACCACGCACCCTGCCGCTCAAACGCATGCTGCAGATTTTCATCGATCATCGCCAGACGGTGATCGTGCGCCGTTCCAATTTTGAACTGGCCAAGGCCCAGGCCCGTCTGCATATTTTGGATGGATACCTGCTGGCGCTGAACAATATTGAGGCGGTCATTAAGACCATTCGCGAGGCGGAAGATGCGGATGTAGCGAAAATTAATTTAATGAAACGCTTCAAATTGAGCGAATTGCAGGCCCAGGCAATTTTGGATATGCAGTTGCGCCGCCTGGCAGCTTTGGAACGCTGGAAGATCGAGGAGGAGCACAAACAGGTGCGCGAGACCATCGATTATCTTGAAGACCTGCTTGCGCATCCGAAGAAAATACTTGCGCTGATCAAATCCGATTTGCTTGAGTTGGTGGAAAAATACGGCGATGAGCGCCGTACACGCATTGCCGCCGAAGCAAAAGAGGATATTCACGATGAAGACCTGGTGGCCGATGAATCCGTGCTGATCAGCCTGACTGAGCGCGGATATATCAAACGCGTAGCCGCCTCTGTCTTCCGCTCGCAAAGTCGCGGCGGACGCGGTGTAATCGGGCATACCACCAAGGATGAAGATGAAGTGGTCATGCTCATCCCTGCGCGCAGTCTCGACACGATGTTGTTCTTCTCGGATAAGGGCAAGGTATATTCAGAAAAGGTATATCAGATCCCGGATTCCGACCGCGCCACGAAGGGCATTCCCCTGGTCAATGTGTTATCCCTTGATCCAAATGAAAAAGTGACGGCGGCGATGGCGGTTGGAAATTTCTCCTCGCACAATTACTGCATATTGATGACCGGACGCGGTAGGATCAAGCGCGTTTCCATGAAGGAATTCGCATCCGTCCGCCCCTCGGGTCTGATCGCCATGTCTTTGGAAGAAGGCGACCAGTTAGGCTGGGCCCGCCTGACCTCCGGCAAGGATGAGATCATCATTGTTACTGAAAATGGACAGGCCCTGCGCTTCAGCGAAACCAAGGTTCGTTCCATGGGCCGGCAGGCTGCGGGCGTGAAAGGGATTCGCCTCGCGAAGGGTGACGCTGTCACCAGCATGGATGTGCTTGAGAAGGATGGCGCGTTATTAATCGTCACAACCGGAGGCTTTGGCAAGCAAACCCCGCTGTCCGATTACACAGCCAAAGGACGCGCAACAGGCGGCGTTTCCACAATTGATCAAAAGGCGATCAAGGAAATTGGCAAGATTGCCGCCGCACGCGTGGTGCAAAAAGCCGACGACCTGACGATCATGACTTCCAACGGCGTCACCTTGCGTCTCAAAGTAAAGGATGTGAAACAATCGGGCCGCGCAACAAGAGGCGTGCATCTCATCAAACCGCAGGAAGGCGACAGCGTGGCTTCCGTAGCGCGCATTTCAGCAGACGATTTGAAAAAGGTCGGCGCACAGGTAAGTGAAAGCGAGATCGTGGAAGCACAGCCAAAATTGGTATAAAACAGAATATGGATGTCCAATAAGGGGGGCAGGCAGGGACGCGCGGGAAGCGGCAAGATTTATGAAAACTGGCGGTCACTTCATTGGATCTCCAGTTTTCATAAATTGCGAGCCGTGCAGAGCAAACTCCAATCATTTCCACATTTTCAATTCACTGAACATAAATCTGGGAAAGTTCTTGTTGTGCCATCTATCGCTGAAAAACGTTATCAAAGTTAATCCGAAGGCGATGGAAGCAAATTATTTCAACGGGAATATATTGATCTTCTCAGGAAATTTAAAATTGACCACCAGGAGAAATACCTGTTTGATTAAATCCAGCATCGCTTTTTTTCTTCAACTAGACAGAAACTATCCCCTCGGCTAAACTTATGTCATTCTGCTTCGGAGGCACTTAAATGGATATTAATGATGTTGACAACGCCACCACCAGGCGCATCGTTGCATTACAGACGCGCGTGGATACCTTGAAAGAACACGATCATTATTTTTACAACCAACCGATTGAAGAGATTTTGGATGGGGCGAAGGTGCGCGTCAATGGACGGATCATGGGGATGTACGCTTCGTATTCCTATCTGGGCCTGGTCGGGCATCCGAGAATTAACGAGGCCGCGAAGAAAGCTGTCGATCAGTGGGGCACGGGGACAAACGGCGTACGCACACTGGCAGGGACTTTGACCCTGCATAATGAATTGGAGGAAACGATTGCGAACTTCAAGCATGCGGAAGCCGCAATCACATACACCTCAGGCTATGTGACCAACCTAACCGTCATCTCCACCCTGATGGGACGCGGCGATTACGTCTTTTCAGACAAGATCAACCATGCCTCGATTGTGGATGGATGCCTCATGTCGGGCGCGGAGTTTCGCCGTTTCCGTCACAATGACATGGATCATCTCGAAGGCCTGCTCAAGAATGCCCCATCCGAGGTTGCAAAGCTGGTTGTTGCAGATTCGGTCTTCAGTATGGACGGCGATATTATTGACCTGCCCAGGATCGTGGAATTGAGCAAGAAGTACAACGCCTGGTTGATGATTGATGAAGCCCACTCTGTCGGCGTGCTCGGCAAAAAAGGCACGGGCATCGAGGAACATTTCGGTTTGGGGGATGTGATCGATATCAAGATGGGCACGCTCAGCAAGACCATCCCGTCCGTGGGCGGATACGTGGCTGCGAAGAAGGAAATGATCAATTATCTGCGTCACGGCAGCCGCGCCTACATCTTCTCTGCGGCCTTGCCGCCTGCACAAGCCGCGGCTGCCAACGAATCCTTTAAAGTCATTTTGGATGAACCCTGGCGTATTGAAAGACTCAATGAAAATACCAGGCAGTTCATTGGCGGTTTGAAAGGCATGGGATTTGACACGCTGCTGACCGAAACGGCCATTGTGCCCGTCTTGTGCGGAACGGATGAACGCGCTTTTGAACTCACCAAACAATGTCAGAAAAACGACGTGTTCGTTTTGCCGGTGGTCTCCCCTGCTGTGCAGGAGGGGATGTCACGCCTGCGAGCCACTGTCACTGCGGCGCATGAGCCAAGCGAGATCGAGCGCGCCATGGATGTGATCTACGAGGCAGGCAAGAAAATAGGGATGGTCAAGTAAGACAATTTATAAGCAGTCAACCACAAAGCCGCTCATCCAATGGTGGGCGGCTTTTTTTCTACTTTAGGGATGCCAGATCGTTTACCAGTATTTTCCGGTCATCCTCTTCCTTGACCTGCCCGGCAAATTCATGCGCCTTCGCCAAATATTCATCCATCTTCGTTTTATTTCCCGCCACCATCTCTGCGCGCGCCAAAGCTTCATACGCAAAACCAATATATTCGGGTTCGCTGCCATCGCTATACTTCAATGAGACTACTGCATACTTGCGGGCATTGTCAGCCTGACCCAACAAGGCGTAGACCCGCGAAACCTGCCAATACCCAATCGATAAATTCGTGGACGTGGCATCCTCACGCTGGGTCCAATGCCAGAGGGAGGTCATGGCAGTTTGAAGCATGGCCAGCTTATCTTCTTCTGTTCGATTTGGGTCGTCAATATATTCCCAGGTTTTATTGAAACAAGTTGCGGCAAAATATCGATGGACGGTTTGCAAGTCAAAATCAGGATTGACGGGCATGAGATTCTCCTTTGGATGAAAATATTTCTAATTGATGCGAAACGGGACCGGGCAGAGAAAAAACGGGTGTTCGTCATCCTGATAATTGCTGATAGAATATTTATAACACTTCACCAATATATCGTACAACCCCGTCAACTTCAAAAGGAGTTGTGCGTGAACCAGCAAAGGATTCGCTTAATATTGAGAAATACGGCGAGCAATAAATAGAAAAAAATGAACTGGCATACACTTGAAACAAAAACTGCGCTGGATGAACTGGTTTCATCAATAAGCACGGGGCTTACCTCTGAGCAGGCAAGCGAACGTACCGAAAAATACGGCGTCAATGAACTCATCGAGTACGGGGGACGGACTGCATTACAAATTTTGTGGGGGCAGATTACCGCCGCGATGGTCCTGATCCTGACGGGCGCAGCTGTGGTCGCGGGCTTGCTTGGCGATATAAAAAATACCATTGCGATCCTTGCCGTCCTTGCGCTCTATGTGTTTTTGGGTTTCATTCAGGAATACCGCGCGGAGCAGACCATTGCCGCTCTCAAGAAAATATCTGTGCCAAATATACAGGTACTACGCGACGGCCAATTACAGGAACTCGCCGCACGTGAACTTGTCCCCGGTGATATCATTCAATTGGAAACCGGCCATGTCATCCCCGCGGATGTGCGCCTGCTCGAAGCGGTGAATTTGAGAATTCAGGAAGCCGCGCTCACCGGCGAGTCGGAACCCATCGAAAAACATACCACCGCACTCTCAGGGGAAGACTTACCTCTCGGCGACCGCCGCAACATGAGTTATATGGGGTCCATCGTCACACTGGGACGCGGTCTCGCACTTGTGGTTGCCACAGGCATGGGAACCGAACTTGGCAAGATCGCTGAACTGATCCAGCAGGTACAGTCGCAGCAAACCCCACTTCAACGGCGGCTGAACGTGCTTGGAAAAAATCTTGCGTTGATCGGTCTTGCCATTTCTGCACTTATCTTTGCGCTGGGGGTATTGCGCGGCGATGAGCTTCGTCACATGCTGCTCACAGCGGTCAGCGTTGCGGTTGCCATTGTGCCGGAAGGCTTGCCCGCCATCGTGATCGTCACCCTGTCGCTGGGCGCGCAACGCATGCTGCAACGCGAGATATTAATTCGCAAACTGCCCGCTGTTGAAACGCTTGGCTCGGTCACCGTGATCTGTTCCGATAAAACCGGCACACTGACAGAAAACCGAATGACCGTACTGGTGCTGGATGTGGCTGAACATGCAATCAATTTAACCGAAACACTGGAGCGCGACGGTTCGCTTTACGCCACCCGAGGCCTGGGTGCGCCGGTCGAATCATCTCTTTCGCTGGCGGCGATTGGCGGCAGCTTATGCAATGACGCAAAGTTAATCGACACCGGTGATGACCGTTTTCACACGCTGGGCGACGCGACTGAAGGCGCGTTGGTGGCCGCCGCCGCAAAGATGGGTTATTGGAAATCATCCCTCGATTTGTTCTTCCCACGTGCGGCAGAACTTCCATTCGACTCGGAACGCAATCGCATGTCCACTGTCCATCATCTTGGGAAATATGACCCCACCATGTTGTCGGGACTTGAGATTGGCGACAAACGATATATCGCCTTCACAAAAGGCGGCGTGGATGGACTGCTCGACATCACAAGCCATATTTGGGTGGAGGGAAAATCCATGGAATTGGATGCAGGCTGGAGGTCCAGAATTGAAGCAGCGAATGAGCGGCTTATAAAAAAGGGGATGCGGGTGCTCGGCGTGGCATTCCGCCTGCTTGACTCCATCCCCGAAATCATTCAAACCGACCTTGAACAGAACCTGACCCTGGTGGGTATGTTCGGCATGGTCGATCCACCGCGCTCGGACGTGCGGGATGCCGTGGCAACCTGCCGCAGCGCAGGTATTCGGCCCGTGATGATCACAGGCGACCATCCAGTGACTGCAATCGAGATCGCGCGTCAGTTGGGGATCACTGAAAATAACCGCGCTTTGACCGGAAATGAGATCGAGAATTTAAGTTTTGAAGAATTAAAGAACGCCGTGGATGAAGTCAATGTATTTGCGAGTGTTGCGCCCGAACATAAGTTGAGGATCGTGCAAACCTTGCAGGAAAAGGGTCATATCGTTGCGATGACGGGCGACAGCGTGAACGATGCGCCTGCGCTTCGCAAAGCGGATATCGGCGTGGCAATGGGGCTGACGGGCACAGATGTTTCAAAGGAGGCCTCTGACCTGGTTTTGCTAAACGACAATTTTGCGACCATCGTTACCGCAGTGCAGGAAGGCCGAACGGTCTCCGCTAATATTCTCAAGTTCTTGCGCTTTAGCGTGGCTGGAAATATCGGCAAGGTTTTGGTGATGCTGATCGCCCCATTTTTAGGGAAATCCCTGCCGCTGCTGCCTTTACAATTGTTGTGGCTTAACTTATTAACTGACGGCCTGCTCGGATTGGGTATGGGCGTGGAAAACCCCGAGCCTGACATCATGAAACGCAAAGCATACTCCCCCACTGAGGGTCTGTTTTCACGCCGCGCAGGCGGTCAAACCATTTGGCTTGGCGTGCTGATCGGCGCACTCGCGCTGGGACTGGGTTGCTGGTATTTCTTCACGGGCCGTCCAGAATGGCAGACCATGATCTTCACTTCGCTTGTTTTCATGCAGGTTTTTCAGGCGCTCGCCTCCCGCTCTGGAAAAGAATCGTTATTCAAAATAGGTGTGTTGAGCAACCCATGGCTGGCGGGCATGGCTTGCCTGGTGATCGTATTACAAATGATGGTGATGTACCTGCCTGCCTTCGCCAAATTCTTTGACGTGCTGCCCCTTAGTGGTTGTGACCTGTCCATTGCGGCGGCAACTGGCGTGATCGTGTTCGTCGTGATGGAGATGGAGAAGAAGTTCAAAAGCTAATATAATTTATTTTGCCAGCGCATTCCCAATGATCTTGGCGGAAGATCGGGCAGAGACGGTAAACCCGAAGAACGGGCCAAAATCCTGCCCGGCGGGCATGCTGGTGATATACAGCCCTCTGACGCTGGTTTGAAAATGTTCATCCAAAATAGGGAAGCCATTTTTCACGAAGATATTTTCAAACACATTCCCTTTCGTCAAAAACGGGATTTGTCCCAGGTCCACTTTATAACCGGTGGCCAAAATTACCTCATCCACGATGAATGACTCGCCGTTATCCAGGCGGACATCCAGTGCGCCGTCGGCGCGTTCCGTGCAGGAAACCAACTTCGTCATCGCGTGAATTTGCGTATTCTTTTTTACCACGCGCTTCTCCAGCCACGGCTCCACTTTCAAGCGGCCCTCTCCCCACATCCGTTTGTTGATTGTATCTTTTTCAACCTGTGGTAATTTGCGAAACCAAGCGGGATTATCCACCATCGCATCCACCAGAGGCGGGACCCATTTCCAATCTGCTTCGGCGAATTGCGGGGATTCATGCCTGTGCACCAGGTGGACCTCCGCTGCGCCTTCGTCGTTCAACAAGGCTGTCCACTCGAATGCGCTTTGCCTGCCGCCCAGAATGAGGACCCGCTTTCCTTTCAGATCTTTGAACTGAACCGCATCCACCGTATGTCTGAATCTGCCTTTGGGCAGGATCGCGGTTAACTCTGAAGGTAAATGCTTGAAATACCCCATCCCAATCGCAACAGCAACATTCTTCGCCTCGATCACATCTCCATTTTCCATTACAGCCTTGAAATGCTCGCGGGTCCGATCCAATTGGGTTATATAAAAAGGCAGACATCGAATCCTATTTTGTTCCTGAAACCACTGGCAATACTCCAGATAAAAGTCGCGCGAGAGCGGTTCGACATCTGCAGGGGCCCTTCCCAAAGTCGCCAGATAGTTGACGATGCTGGCATGATCCGTCGGGTCAAGCGACCAGTCTGACGCAGAACGCAGGAACATACCTGCGGGCATATTGACCTTCCAAAACTCCATCGGTTTCCCCGCGACAAGATGATCCATGCCTAGATATTTCGCATACGCCGCGAGCGCCAGCCCAAACGGTCCCGCGCCGATAATAAGAAGGTCTGTTTTTCGGTTCATCCTCTCCTCCGTTTAAATCCCGAATAATCCGAGCCATAGTTGATACAGCCCAAAACAAAACAATGCAATCGCCGAGATGCCGACCATAATACGATTAAATCGATTCCCAAATTTTCGCGCAATTCCAAACACCAGGATGATCGTCGCGAGACCCAGCACCAGTGTGGCGTAAAAACCCGCCAGAAAACCGATCCCATTCACGGTAGCTTCGCGCCAGCCTCTTACCAAAATGGGACCCGTTACCAGCGTCCAATAAATATATGGGACGGGGCTGAGCCCATTCACCAACACGGCTTTGAGGAAACTTTGCGAACCCGAATTCACAGGCTGACTCAAATTTACATCGAAATTGCGCCACGCGTTAAATGCGCCATACGACAGATACAGAATAAAAAAACCGCCTGCAACATAAAGGATTCTCTGAAACCAATCAGGGACCTGACTTAATACCAAAATACAAATAAGGATAATGGGGCCATCGCTCAACAGCGGCGCGAGGGCGGCTGGCAGAGTCCGCTTCCAGCCGCGGGTCAAAGTTTGAGAAATCAGGTAGGTTTGAAACGGTCCCGGTTGGGAAGCGGCGGCGAAGCCGTATCCAATGCCTTGCAAGAGATAGATCCACATAAGGTTTATTTCCCTAAAGCCTGTTTGACAGCCGCATACACATCCACCACGCCATAGCCATAAGCATTATTGGGGATATCGCCTGTAAAACATCCAATGGATTTATTTCCAGTATAAGGTTGAGCGGTATCCACAATGAGCCGCTCTGTGGCCTCAATGTCGCCGATCAAACCAGGCTGGGCAGACCAGATCAATGCCACCACACCCACCGCGTGCGGACCTGCCATCGAAGTACCGCTGTTCAAACCATAAGTGCCCTGCGGGAGCGCAGAGAGAATATCCACGCCTGGCGCAACAATATCCGGCTTGATACGGCCTGAACCATCCGCAATAACGGGGCCGCGGCTGCTGAAATCGGCCATATCGCCAAACTGGTCAATTGCGCCCACAGAGAATACATTTTCATAAAGGGACAAAGGCGATTCAACCGTTTCACAATTGGGTCCGTCATTGCCGGTGGACACGACCAGGAAGATGCCCGCGTAACGTAAATTATCCACCGCGAATAACAAGGCATTCGGGTCGCAGCCTTCAAGCGAAGGACAGCCCCAGGAATTATTCATCACATGCACGGCTTTGATCGGGTCACCGTCGATGAATGGATCGCCGCCCTGCGGGAATGGCGCAAGCATGAATTGCATGCAGTCCAGATACAAGGCCGGGTTGGCGAGATTTCTGTCGAGATTCACACAGCCAATCCACTGGGCTTTGGGAGCAACACCGATTCCATTTGCGCCTAAAATCGTACCCATGGTATGCGTGCCATGCCCGCCTTCGTCGTTCGGGGAGCTGGTCCCATCCCAGGGATCGAACCAGTTGTAATCATCCCCTTGAACGAGGCCGCGATATTGTTTGCGAATCGCAGGATGATTCCCATCCACGCCTGAGTCAGATTGACCGACCACGATGCCCTCGCCGCGCACATTGAACTCATTCCAGACCCTGTCTGCGCCGATCATGGAGATGTTCCACTGCACGCTGCCATCCACTGCGGACAAATTTCCAGGCTGGGGAGAATCTTCGGGAGCGGCACGCAGGCGCGGGCTGGGAAGGACGCGCTCCACTTCAGGGCGGGTCATCAAGTAGAGTCGGATCAAGGTCCCGCCCTGCACCTCCAGCGCATTTTGTAAATAATAGGGCGTGTACTCAACGCCGACCGCGTCAAAGAACTGGCGCATACCGGCCTGCGTTCCATTTGCATGTTCGGTTAATTGCTTGTATGCCGCGCTCAATCTTTGATCGCGGTCTTTGATATTCGCCACAGCGGAAATATCCGCCTGGTCTTTCAGGATGACGAAGAGCCGGTCGCCATAATTCCCGGGATTGCCAAACCTAAAAAACAGCGCAAGGACAAATAACCATGCGACTCCCGCGCCCGCCCAACCGACCGCCCGCCTCGTTCTTATTCCTGAACCCTTGGACAGGTTCAGGGCGGCGCCTGAAGCTGCCGAGGCAAAATGACGCAGGATCAACGCGACGACACTGGCGCCCCAACCGATCAACAATACAATGCCAACCGCTTTGGCAGCCAAGCCGGCAATATCGCCGAGCACGATGGTCAATTCAGTGGGATCAAAAAATGCCAGCACCGCAAAAGCAGGGATGCCCGCCGCCGCGCCCGCGGCAGCCCGCGAAGGCAAAAGCGCTCCAATGGCAAACGAGAAAGCCGGCAGCAGCGCCAGCAATAAAAGCTGCGAACCGTCATATCCAAGCGCAGAGGCAAGCAGGGCGAGCACTGCGCCCACGCCCACGCCATCCAATAGAACATTCTCCGTTGTATCAGATATCAAGACCCCCGCAAGCAGACCAAACGCCAGGCCGGCCAGCAGGCTGAGAAACGCATCGCCAGAGGAGCCGAAGGAACCGTAAATAGCGAGGGGCGCAATGCCGATGCCCGCAATCAATAGTCCAAAGGGAAGCGCGCCGCGATCCCAAACCAATTTATCCTTCCGAAAACGGATCACGATGAAGGCCGCAGCCAGCGCAAGCGCAGATTGCATGATCGCACCGATTTGATCGTGATTCGGCCCAAGCGTCCGCAATAACAAGGCAGGGAACGCCATCAGCGCCGCGCCGAAGATGCCTGCATAGACGGGTTTGAAACGCTCATCCCGCGTGAAGCGCCATAACAGGCCAGTAACGCCGGCCATCACCACAGCCTGCGCTGCCAGGCCCATCGGACCAGCCCAGGCGAATTCTTTTGAGCTCAATGAAATGATCGCGTTTTGTTCCAGCGACCACAACACGAAATGATAAATGAACAGACAAAACGGCATCGGGAGCGCAAAGATCAAAAAGACGACCAGCGCCGCCGTGCTTCTATTTTTGGGTTCAACAACTGGAATGGTTTCAAGTGATGCAGTCATGGTTTTCTCCAAGTATTAATTACTCCGCTCCACCCTCGACCCCGGCCGCTACCTCCTCATCGATCGGCTTATGCGGCTGGACTTTGAATATCTTAAACCACCATTGCACAGCCGGTCCAACCAAAATGGCGAAAGCCAGTGTGCCAAAACCTGCGGGACCGCCCAAAAACCAGCCAAGCGTGACCACGGTCACCTCGATCATGGCGCGCGCTGCACGAATGCTGATGCCCATGGTACGTTTGATCGCCAGCATCATGCTGTCACGCGGACCCGCGCCTGCGTCCACGCCGATATAAATGGCACTGGCCAGCCCCATCATAAAGATCGCCACCAATAACATGCCGACCTGCAAAGGCAGGTTCCTCGTCACAGAGGGTACGAAAGAAAGCCAGAAATCCTCCCACGGCCCAATCGACAGAATATTGGCCAGCGTCCCCCACCCTAATTTTTCGCGCATAATCAATGATCCTGAAAGCACCAGGAAACCCATCAACACCGACATCGTCCCAATCGTGATGCCAATTCTTTGCGCCAGCGCCACTTCCAATACTGCCCAGGCGCTCGTGCCAATATTGCCGCGGATCATCAACGTGATCGCCAGGCCAAACAGCAAAAAGCCGATTTGGATCCTGAAAAAATCACGGATGATCGTATTCCAACGAATAGGTTTTAACATCATGCTCCTGTAAATAACATGTCACTGCGAGGCAGTCTTTAGCCGGGCGAAGCAATCCCATAATAATTTCGAGATTGCTTCGGGCGGACATTCCCCAACCCCGCAATGACATTAATTTATGTGATGATACCATGCTGTGATAAACTCGCAGCATGGCGCAAATCTACGAAACCCGGCGTGACACATTTACCATCAGCACCGATCCAGCCCGCCTGGATATGAACGCCGTATATGATTTCCTTTCGCGCGCCGATTGGGCGAAGGACCGGCCGCGCGAACGCACCGATGAAGCCGTTGCCAATTCGCTCGTCTTTGGCATGTACGAGGGCCGGCGTCAGATAGGCATGGCGCGCGTCATCACTGATTTTTCCATCGTTGCCTATCTGTGCGATGTCTTCGTACACGAGGATTTTCGCGGTCGCGGTCTGGGAAAGTGGCTCATTCAAACTATTCTCGAGCACCCCAACCTTATCCACATCCGCCGCTGGCTGCTCACCACAGAAGATGCGCATGGCTTGTATCAACCATTCGATTTTGTACAACTAGCCGATCCCCATAAATGGATGCAGCGCCTGCATCCATTCCCCGGTGAATCATATGAAATTGACACTTAACCGCGGACGTGAAAAAAGCCTGCTGCGACGCCATCCCTGGGTCTTTGCCAGCGCCATTCAATCCCTGGATAAAGAACCCGCTCTTCGGCACGCTTCGCGTCAGGACATCGCTTCCGGCGCGACCGTTGACCTGCTCTCCAGCGAGGGAGATTTCCTGGCCCGCGCCTCCTACTCCCCATATTCTCAGATCCGCGCACGCGTGTGGACGTTTGATGATGAAGTTGTGGACAAAGGGTTCTTCCGAAAGAAGATCAAATCTGCAATGGAAGTGCGTCGAAGGTTGAAAGTTGAAAGTTATTCCGACTCTTATCGCATATTGCACGGCGAATCAGACGGCATCGCCGGCTTGATCGTTGACCGTTATGGGGACATCCTGGTTTTGCAATCCCTAACGGCGGGCTCCGAATTTTGGAAGGAAACCATCGCCGATATCCTGGTCGAGGTAACGGGCATCCAAAACATCTACGAACGCTCCGATGCCGATGTGCGCGGACTTGAAGGTCTTAAACCCGTGGTAGGAATTCTACGCGGCGCAATCCCCGATACCCGCATCACGATCAAGGAATACAACCTGAAATTCAGGGCTGACATTCAACACGGCCATAAGACAGGCTTCTACCTCGACCAACGCGCGAACCGCCGTCACGTGGGTGAACTTGCCAGAGACCGCGAGGTATTAAATTGCTTTTGTTACACGGGCGGATTTTCCATCCATGCATTGGCGAACGGAGCAAAGTCTGTCCTGTCTGTCGATTCCTCTGCCGATGCGCTGGCTTTGCTCGAAGAAAATATCGCGATCAATAAGCTGTCCGCCAACCGTCACACCTCTCTCGAAGGCGATGTCTTTCAGCTCCTGCGCAAATTCCGCGACGAGAACCGCTCCTTCGATATGATCATCCTCGACCCGCCGAAGTTTGCGCCTACTGCTGCACATGCTGAAAAGGCCGCACGCGCATACAAAGACATCAACCTGCTGGCATTTAAGTTATTACGGCAGGGCGGCATCCTGGTCACCTTCTCCTGCTCCGGCGGCGTGGATGTGACCCTATTCCAAAAGATCGTCGCCTCCGCCGCATTGGATGCAGGCGCAGATGCGACGATCATCGAGCATTTGTCACAGGGCGGCGATCACCCGGTCAGCTTGCATTTCCCCGAGGGCTCGTATTTGAAGGGACTGGTTTGTTTAAAGGGGTAATGCTTTGCTATGATATTAGACAGTCAGATTCTATTTTGGTTATTGCAAAAGTTATTATATGTTGTAAAATTAAATCAAGTTTGCGGCGGAATATTATTCCAGGTGGTGTTATGTGGTGTTCTTGGTCAGTAGGTTAACAAGTGCAATTGGACCATCGACACGGCTCCGCCAGTCAGTCAGAGCAGAGACCGTATGGGATCCGTCGCCATTTTCAAGCATTTTTCCCTGGACAAGCACCAGGGCAGGCTGGCTTCGAGTTTTTTCTGCTCCCAAGAAGAGTCCACGCTTGTACTGACTGGCGAAGCCGTGTCGAAGTGCCCGCCCACAAGATTGTGCCAGCTGCCGATTGAGGTCAAGATGTTTGAGCGGACCGCTCACGCCGCGCAGGTACTTGTCGGTCAGGCTGGATGGTCAAAAACCCAACCTGATCGATGAGATGAAGGCGAAGATTGACAGCGAACTGGGCAAGCGCATCTATGCCAGGCGACTGGGGATTGTTGAGCCGGTCTTTGCCAACATTTGTGTGCATAAGCGCATGCATCGCTTCACGTTACGATCCAAATCCAAAGTGGATGTACAATGGAGATTGTTCGCTCTGGTTCACAATATCGGCAAAATCCACACTTTTGGAGCGCTCGCCTAACCCCATTTAGACCCTGGCGACCTATCTCAATCCTTTCAGACTGAATTACCCGGCGCTCGATCTGCAATCCCCTGGCGCCTCCCCTCTAAAAAGTGGGTTTTTCGACAGTCTCGTTAGCCGCCTTCCTGTAAAACAAGCATATTTTCTGCAAAGGTAAAATACCGTGATTAGCGAATCCCAGATAAAAGAAAAACTACAAGAACTCGCAAAGAATGAGTTTCGTCTATCAGAAAATGACGACTTATCGAAACTGATACCCGAAATGCTTTCTCATATTGGCTCAACAGATAATTATCTTCGGGATGATTTAATCTATTCCGCTATTGCTACTTGGGTTTTAGACCACAATGCAATAAGCCATGAACAATTACGGGAATTATTGCAAAAAATTCTTGGCGACCAACACATTTTTTACGGTATAGGAGAACAGGATACAGATTCGGTATTTCGTCGTTCTTTTTCTGTTTTGCTTTTTCCGCTTGTTTTAATCGCTCATCGTTCACAGCCTTTTCTTTCAAAAATTGAAATAATCCAAGTCAAAGAGAAATTGCTTCAATATCTCAAAGAAGAAAAAGACCGCAGGGGTTTTGTAAGTGAAAAGGGATGGGCGCACACAATCGCCCATTCCGCCGATTCGCTCGATGATTTAGCGCAATGTGTTGAAATAACCGAGATTGATTTGCGGGAAATTCTAGCGGCTATTCGTGCGACAATCAGCACGCATGAAATCGTCTACATTCATGGAGAAGATGAGCGATTAGTTACAGCAACAATAGCCGTTATAAAGCGTTCACTTTTACCCGAATCAGAAATTACTCAATGGATACAAGGTTTTGAAAATCCTGTGTTGGAAACAGATTCCATGCCGCAAGGTGTTATGATTCGAGCAAATATTAAGAACTTCCTTCAATCGCTTTATTTCAGATTAGATTGGGAGCAAATGGCAAATAAGTTTTCTGTTCCAATAAATCAAACCCTTCAAAAGATTAGTTTGTTTGCAGGTCAAAACGGTGGCTACCGATTAACAGCAGTGTCAAGGGATGAAAAGCAAGAAGAAGAAAATTGAT
>CAZEGE010000072.1:0-17781 GCA_964511765.1 uncultured Anaerolinea sp. | reverse complement strand
GCGGGTATCTATCCCGTTGAAGCGGATGATTACACCTCCCTGCGCGAATCTCTCGATAAACTGCAGTTGAATGACGCTTCATTGACCTTCCAGCCTGAAACCTCGCAGGCCTTGGGGTTTGGTTTCCGCGCGGGCTTCCTCGGTTTGTTCCACATGGAAATTATTCAGGAACGTATCGAACGTGAATATGACCTGGATGTGCTCTTCACTGCGCCCTCCGTGGAATATGAAGTGTTGATGATCGGCGATAAAGTGATCACCGTTGATTCGCCTGCCGAATTACCCGACCCAAGCAAGATCGTTGAAGTCCGTGAACCGTGGATGAATATCGAGATCATCACGCCCACCGACTATTACGGCCCGATCATGGAACTGGTCACCAAGCGCCGCGGCATCTTCAAACAGCAGGAATATCCCGCGCCGCATCGCGTGCAATTGGATTTTGAAATCCCGCTCTCTGAAATTATTATTGACTTCTTTGATTCGTTGAAGTCACGCACTAAAGGCTATGCCTCGCTCGATTATCAATTCCTCGAATATCGCGCCGACAAATTGCAGAAACTGGAAATCCTCGTCAACGGCGAACCTGTGGATGCGCTCGCGGCGATTGTCCACGAAAAGGATGCCTTCCACAAGGGGCAGCGCCTCATTACCAAACTAAAAGAGCTGATTCCGCGCCAGTTATTTGATGTTGCAGTTCAAGCTGCTTCAGGTGGACGAATTATCTCGCGCGCGAATGTCAAAGCCACGCGCAAGGATGTTCTTGCAAAATGCTACGGCGGCGATATTTCGCGCAAGAAGAAATTGCTTGAGAAACAGAAGAAGGGCAAGAAGCGCATGAAGATGGTCGGCAGTGTAGAAATTCCGCAGGACGCATTCATGGCTGTGCTTAAATTGGACGATGATTAATTTTATTAACCACGCAGGAAACGAAGGTGTATAAAGGAGTAAGCCTTTTCCCTTCGTAATCCTTTGTGATTCTTTGTGGTAGAAATAGCCATGACTCAATTCCTCAAAAACTCAAAACGCTGGCTCCCCGGCGCGCTGGTCAGCATTACGCTGATCGCCGCCATTTTATATTTTGTTGACTTCCGTACCATGCTTGAGGCGCTGCGAAATGCGGATTATCGCCTGATTGTGGCTGCCGTGGCCTTGGCATTTGTGTGGATGTTTGTGCGTGCCAAAGTATGGATGACTCTCCTGCGTGATAGACCCTCATACAAAGATGTGTTGTTTACCACCGGCGAAGGATATCTACTCAATAACTTTCTTCCCTTCCGCCTCGGTGAGATTGGGCGCGCGTTTTTGCTCAGCCGAAAATCGGGCGAGATGAAATTCAGTGAGATCATTCCCACCATTGTCATCGAGCGAACCGTGGACTTAATTTTCTCCGCGATGATCTTCCTCTTTTCCCTGCCCTATGTGGTCAATGCGGAGAGTTCCCCCACGCTGGGATATATGATCAGCGGGGTGATGGGCTTTGGACTGGTGACGATGTACATCCTTGCCCGCAACAACCAATGGGCGCTGGACCTGTTCCATAAACTTAGTGCGCGCTTCCCGTCCCTGCAGAGGATCGGCGGCAGTTTTCTTGAGTCGTTTTTTCAGGGACTTGGCGTTCTAACCGACGGCTGGCTTTTTGTTCGCTTCCTATTTTGGATGACCCTTAACTGGGCGATTGCCTTGCTTGCCTATTATTTGATGACCCTCGCCTTTTTCCCTCAGGCGCAATGGCTGTGGGCGATCTTCGGGTTGGGCATGGCGGCTTTTGGCGGCGCGATCCCCTCTGCGCCCGGTGCGGTGGGAACTTTCGAAGGCGCAGTCGTGTTCGCGTTGACGCGTTTCACCCCGGATGAATCCACTGCGCTGGTGGCGGCATTGACCATGCGCATGTATAACTACCTCAACAGCGGCGTGATCGGCGGCATCGGTTTCTTGAGCGAAGGCCAGACACTTTCGGGCGTTTACCGCCAATTGATGAATCTCAGGAACAACGGGAAGGCTGAAGAATAAAAACAGATGTTCCCACTGTATGATACCCTGCGCTCACGCAGATTCCCGATCGTCAACTGGATGTTGATCATCTTAAATGGGATGGTGTTCTACTACGAATTAAAACTGAACGAAGCAGGACTCGAACGCTTCCTCCATAGCTGGGGGCTGATCCCCTTTCAATTGGCATCCAGCCCCGCTGAAACTTGGATCACGATCTTCACCAGCATGTTCCTGCATGGCGGCTGGTTTCATATCCTGAGTAACATGTGGATTCTTGCCATCTTTGGGGATAATATCGAAGATCGATTGGGCGGCGGACGTTATCTCATCTTTTATTTACTGGGCGGCACAGCCGCCGCATTGTTGGAAGTTTATCTCTCCCCGTCGAGCAATCTGCCGATGATCGGAGCAAGCGGCGCCATCGCAGGTGTGCTCGGCGCATATTTGATCCTTTTCCCCCGCGCGCGGATCGTGAGCCTGGTTCCCATAATTTTCATTTTTACACTCGTCGAAATCCCTGCTATTATCTTCCTCGGCTTCTGGTTCATCTCGCAATTATTTTCAGGCTGGCTCGCCCTGCAAGGCGCAGACATGAGCGGAATTGCATGGTGGGCGCATATCGGCGGATTTGTTTTCGGAATGCTCGCAATCCGTCTGTTTGTGCGCAGGCGATATTAAGCAATGATAAAGAGGTTAATTATCCATGGCTAAGCAATATCTTATTACCGGCGGCGCAGGATTTATCGGTTCAAATTATGTTCATCGCCTGCTCTCACGCGGCGAGAAAGTAACCATTTTTGATAATTTCTCGCGTGCCGGCGCACCGCGCAACCTTGAATGGTTGAAGAAGGAGTTTGGGGAAAAGGCTTTCGATGTGATAGTTGGGGATGTACGCGATGCCGATGGGATCGCTGAAGCAGGCAGGGGCGCGGATGTGATCGTGCATTTGGCCGGTCAAGTCGCAGTGACCACGTCGGTCATTGATCCCAGGGATGATTTTGAATCCAATGCGCGGGGCACATTCAATGTGATGGAGGCTGCGCGGCTTTCGGGAAGAAATCCAATTGTGATCTATGCCTCCACGAATAAGGTGTACGGCGGCATGGACGATGTGGAATTGACCGAGGAATCGACGCGCTGGCGTTATAAGGATTTGATCCATGGCTGTCCCGAGACCCAGCCGCTGGATTTTCATTCGCCGTATGGTTGTTCGAAAGGCGCGGGCGATCAATACGTGCGTGATTACGCGCGCATCTATGACCTGCCGACCGTTGTATTTCGTCAATCCTGCATTTATGGTCCCCGTCAATTCGGGATTGAAGACCAGGGCTGGGTGGCGTGGTTTATCATTGCCGCAGTCACGGGGCGCCCCATTACGATCTATGGCGACGGCAAACAAGTGCGCGATATTTTGCACGTCGATGATTTGGTGAATGCCTATGACTTGGCGATCGAGAAAAACGAGATTGCGCGCGGGAAGGTTTACAACCTGGGCGGCGGACCGGAGAACGTCATGTCCGTCTGGGCGGAGTTTGGCCCGAAACTAGAAAAGTTGGTCGGATCTGCGATCCAAGTGGCCCGCAGCGATTGGCGTCCCGGCGACCAGCGTGTGTTTTATGCCGATATTACGAAGGCTGAAAAAGAATTGGGGTGGAAGCCAAAGATCGGCGTGGAAACAGGCGTGCAGATGTTATTCGAATGGGTGAAGGAAAATAAGAGTTTGTTTTAACTTTCGCTGGAGGAATCATGCAGGAATATTTTTTTACCTTGGCTGCGAAATTTATTGAGTCCCTTCCCAATATTATCTTTGCGCTTTTAATTCTGGCGGCAAGTTACTTTGTTGCCAACCTGTCAAGCCGTCTTTTGAAAAGCGTGCTGGTTCGACAAAACGCCGAGCCGGGCGTATCCCACCTCCTTTCTCGAATTTTGAAGTGGGTCATTATCGCCTTTGGGGCGATCACCGCTTTGCAGAGATTCTTCAATGTCACTGCTTTTCTGACAGGGTTGGGGATTATCGGCTTTACGGTCGGTTTTGCGCTTCAGAATATCATGCAAAATTTTGTCTCCGGGATTATCCTGCTTATCCAACGGCCATTCAGGATGGCAGATAGTGTCAGTATTGCGGGATATGACGGAACGGTTTTGAAGATCGGCTTGCGCACCACCGAAATGAAAACCTTCGATGGCCGCATCGTATTCCTGCCAAACGCGGATGTGCTTTCCCAACCGATTGTCAACTATACCCGCGCGGACCGTCGCCGGGTGGAACTTCCGATTGGCGTATCCTATGATGCCAACCCTGAAACTGTCCGCAATATTATTCTGGATGAAATAAAAAATATTCCCGGCTACATTGGCACGCCTGATCCGCTGGTTCTGTTCCACGCCTTTGGAGATTCATCCATTGACCTGAATGTATTATTTTGGGTGGACACCACGATCAATTCCCATATCGCTGCCAAGGATATGGCTTTGACGAGCATCAAACAGGCATTTGAGAAGAGGAACATCGAGATCCCATATCCCACCCGCACCGTTCGAATGCATGAGAATAAGTAAGACATGCGCGGATGAAGATGAAAATACTGACCGTACTTACTTATTACCGTCCGCACACCAGCGGACTGACCATCTATGCCGAACGCCTCGCACGGGCCTTCGTCCAGCGTGGACATCAGGTGACTGTGATGACCACGCAATACGATCCATCCCTTCCAGCGGAAGAGACCATGGAGGGCGTAAGAGTGATTCGCGTACCGGTTGCGGCGCGTGTCAGCAAAGGTGTGCTGGCGCCAACTTTCGGTCTCGTGGCTACAAAACTTGTCTGGCAGCATGATGTCGTGCAGCTTCACCTGCCGCAGTTCGATGCGCCCGGCGTTGCCTTGCGCGCGCGGCTTTTTGGCAAGCCTGCCGTCCTCACCTATCATTGCGATCTGCTCCTGCCGCCGGGTGCATTCAACAGCTTTGTCAATCTGGTTGTCAAATTTCAAAACAACATGGCGGGACTATTGGCGAGCCATATCGTGACCTATACACAGGACTATGCCGATCATTCGCCCTACCTCTCACGCTGCGCCTCAAAACTGACCCCGATCCTGCCTCCCGTCGAATTACCTGTGCCGGCGCCTGAAGCCGTTTCCGCCTTTGCACACGAACATCATATCCATGAACGCAGACCTGTCATTGGTATGGCGGCGCGCCTCGCATCCGAAAAAGGCGTGGAAGTTTTACTTGATGCGCTTCCCATGATTCTGCAAAAATATCCAAAGGTGCAGGTGTTATTTGCCGGCACATATCAAAATGTGATGGGCGAACAAGCCTATTCAGACAAACTCATGCCGCGCATCCGCGACTATGAAATTCAGGAACATTGGACATTTCTTGGCAATCTCGATCCCATTCAAATGGCGGCGTTCTACCCAAACCTGGATGTGTTGACCGTGCCGTCCCTCAACTCCACCGAGGCCTTTGGACTTGTGCAGATCGAAGCGATGATGAATGGCGTGCCGTGTGTGCCATCTGCTTTGCCGGGTGTGCGGCAGCCCGTCAGGATGCATGGGATGGGCAGAATCTCTCAAATAGGAGATCCTGCTTCTTTGGCAGAATCAATCTTAGGCGTATTGGATGATCCGCAACGCTTTGCGTATCGCGGGAATATTGAAGCTATCAAGAAATCATACGACCCGGATTCAATCGCGCAGGAATATGAGAAATTATTCGAGAGGTTGAGGAAAAATGTTAGGGAATTACCGTAAACCCCTGCTCGCGGAAATGCTCGTCGAATGTGAAGACTTGTTCGATGCCCAGTTGGCGCATGGTCTCAAAACTGCCGCAATCCACAAGCGAGAGTTGACGGCGGTTGGCAGTGAGAAGCCTTCCGACAATGGTTTTATGTCGGTCTTCGTCAATCCAGGAAATTTCAAGGAGTGGAACAAGATTGGATTCAAAACGGCGAACCACATCCATTCCAAGCCGATTCTGGATGAGCGCGAATGTTTCCACGATAACGTAATTATTGGTGATAAGCCCGCTGCCCTGCATAATAAAACCATTCCACAGATCCCAAGCCTGATCGTGGTCTTGTTCGGCGGTATTTGCCAGGCAAAAGAGCGCGGAGGTATCTACGAAGATTTTTTCCATGAACCGTAAATCTCGGCAAGGTACTCGTCGTGATTGACTGACACATCTGTCTTTCCTTCCATGTCGCGGAATTTCTCTTTGTTATTCTTGATGTATTGAAGAAACTCCAATGCACGGTGACGTTTTTCCTCCCGCTCGGCATCCAGTGTGGAAGTGTTTACATACAGTATTACACTCTCGCGCACCAGTTGCGCCATGGATGTCTTCCGCGCCTTCGCCAGTTTTTTCAAGGCTTTGACCTGTTCTTCCGTCAATTGAACCATTGTACGAACCATAGGAACCTCTGCTATCACTTGTTTGAAAACTGCTATCATTATACCATGCCTCAAAAAGACTTTCTCTTTCTCCAGATCAGTTCCCTGCCCTACTTCCGCGCTTTTTTGCGTGCGATTGAATCCTCCTATTATCAGGATCTGCCCATGCCCGTGCCGGTCTATGACGTGGGCTGCGGCGACGGTCACTTCGCCTCGCTGACCTTCGACACCCAATTGGACGTCGGTCTTGACCCCTGGCATGCTCCCATTCACGAAGCAAAAAAATTTGGTGCGTACAAGTCCCTGGTGGAAGCCGACGGCGCCTGCACACCCTTTCCCTCGAATCACTTCGCCAGTGGATTCAGTAACTCTGTTTTGGAGCACATCCCGCATATTGACGAGGTCTTGAAGGAAACTGCGCGCGTGCTTAAGCCTGATGCGCCCTTCTATTTTTGTGTGCCGAATACCCGCTACTTAAGTGAACTGTCCATTTCAAAAGTACTGGGCGGGAGATATACCGAATGGTTTCGCAAGATATCCCGCGTGCATCATGCAGATGAACCTGATGTGTGGGAAAGCCGTCTTGAACGCGCGGGTTTTAGGCTGGAACGCTGGTGGCATTACTTTTCGCCCGCCTCCATGCGCGTGTTAGAATGGGGACACTATTTTGGCCTCCCGTCAGTTCTGGCGCGTGTGTTGACAGGCAAATGGATTGTCTCACGCACAAAATGGAACCTGGCTCTCACGGAAAAATTCATAAAGAAGTATTCTTCCCCAGAACCAGTCGAGAATGGGACTTTCACTTTTTATATAGCCCGTAAAAGGTAGTAACGACTTAAGTCGTTACTACAATTTATTATGTCTTTCGACGAAAAATACTTCTCCACACACACGTATGCCAATATTACCTTTGCCAAGTACAGCATGTATTGGTGGTCAAACCGATTCTTTGCCATGCTGGCCAGGCGCTACGGGCGGCGCGGCGCGCGCCTGCTGGAGGTGGGATCAGGCATGGGGCATTTGGTGGGGCAGTTGTCAGATACGTTTGAAGCGTATGGCATGGATTTGAATCACTGGGCGGTGAATAAATCCAAAGGGGCAGCGGAGCGATCATCCTTGCAAACCGGATCGGCGCAGGACCTTCCGTATGAAGACGGCGCCTTCAATGTGGTTATCATCAAGCACATCGTTGAGCATTTGCCCGATCCCGAAAAAGCGATTCTGGAAATTGGACGTGTGACTGACAAAGATGGCATCCTGATCCTTGCCACGCCGAATCTTGGCTCACTGCTCAAGCCGTGGAAGGGCGACAAGTGGATCGGCTATCAAGACCCGACGCATATTTCATTGAAAGAACCAGGTGAATGGCTGGCGTTGATCCGGGCTGCGGGCTTTGAATTCGTCCGTGTTTTCGCGGACGGTTTTTGGGATGTGCCCTATATCCGTTTCATGCCGAGGTCGTTGCAGAAATTATTTTTCGGCTCACTCGGCGGATTGCAAGCCGTTACCGGTTTTGTCTTTTTACCGATGACATGGGGGGAAAGTATTATTGTGATCGCAAGGAAGAAATAGTTTAGAATATCCATTACGGATTACGTGGCATGGGTGCGTAATCCGTAATTTGTGATGCATAAAGCAGCGGGCTTACCTTAATGACCAACCCTCAAATCCCCTCCGAACAGGAACCGACAGTCCTGGATCTCTACAAATCCATTACAAAGGACTGGCCTTCGTTCTTTAATTTCATCCGCTCCTTGTGGGATGCCAGCAGGCGCGAGGCGATCAATCATGCTCTGGCGCAGGAAGCAGCCCAACCCCTGGAACAAGAAATCATGGAGCCGATGCGCGCGAACCATTTTCCCTGGCGTGCGTCCCTGGCTTTGGTTTTCGCGCTGGCCGCGCAGGCCTCCATTGAACCTCCGAATCGACAAACCGCATTCGCGGCGGCTTTTTATCTCTTGGCGGCCGGCGCGGCGCTATGGGCATATTTCACAGATGAATGGCATTTGCCTGCTCTGCCCCCCGTTAGACAAACTCCCGATAATCTTTCCACCCGTCTTGTTCCTCTGATCATCTCAGTCATCCTGGCGTTGATGGCTTTCGCGGATTTTGGTGATGGTTTGTTTTCGCTCACCAATACCAGCCTGTGGGTTTTGTCCATCGGTCTTTTGGTTTATGGGTTATGGTTGAAAATACCGAAATTCAAATCGGATGTGGATGCTGCCACGCGGCGCAGAAAATTTATTTGGAATATGATTTTGCTGGCAGTATTCGGGTTGTCCATTTTTTACCGTCTCTATAAAATCGAGGTCCTGCCTGTTGAGCCGTTCAGCGACCATGCAGAAAAAATATTGGATGTCTACGATATCACACAGGGCAGGACATCCATCTTTTTTGAACGCAACACGGGCCGCGAAGCCTTTCAAATGTATTGGACCCTGCTGATTGCCAGGGTTTTTGGCACGGGTCTTTCCTTTCTCAGTCTGAAACTCGGCACGGCTTTGCTTGGCATTCTTACGCTTCCATATATTTATTTGCTTGGAAAAGAATTTGGTAATGAACGCGCGGGGCTCTTTGCCCTCTTCCTTTTTGGGATCGCGTATTGGCCGAATGTCATCTCGCGTATCGGACTACGCTTTCCGCTTTATCCGCTCTTCGCCGCGCCGACGCTTCTTTACCTGGTCCGAGGCCTGCGGACCCGCAACCGCAACGATTTCCTGCTCTCAGGCATTTTCCTCGGCATCGGTTTGCATGGATACAGCCCGTTCCGGATTGTGCCGGTCCTAGTGCTGGTTGCAATCGTTATTTTCATGCTGCACACCCGCTCAAGAGAGACGCGCCAGCAGGCTGTCTGGTGGTTTGTGCTGATTGTGGTGGTTTCGCTGTTTGTGTTTCTACCATTGTTCCGCTACTGGCTTGGACATCCTGAAATATTTGGCTACCGCGCCCTCTCGCGTTTGAGCGGCGTGGAGACTGAATTACCGGCATTTGCCTGGCAGATTTTCTTTTCCAATTTATATAAGGGCTTGTTGATGTTCAATTGGGACGACGGCGAGATCTGGGTCAATTCCATGCCGCACCGCCCCGCCTTGGATGTGGTGACGGGCGCGTTGTTCGTGCTGGGAGTCGTTTTATTGATCGCGCGTTACCTCCGCCAGCGCGATTGGCGCGACTTGTTCCTGCTGGTATCCATTCCCATATTGATCATGCCGTCTGTGCTTTCCCTGGCATTCCCCGGCGAAAACCCGGCCTTGAATCGGGCCGGTGGCGGCGCGGTGGCGGCAATCCTTGTCAGCGCGCTGGCGCTTGAAGGATTGGTGGCGGGTTTCGGCGCGGAGAAGAAACGGGTTTTCATCGCCTATGCTATAACAGGATTGTTGCTTGCCGCATCCGCTTACAATAATTATGATATCGTCTTCAATAAGTTTGATGCGAATTTTAGATTGGGCGCATGGAATACATCCGAGATGGGGCAGGTGATCAGCCAGTTCCGCGATAAATACGGGCAGACAGATACGATCTGGATCGTGCCCTTCCCGCATTGGGTGGATACGCGTTTGCCCGGTGTGTGGGCGGGCATCCCGAACCGCGATTTTGCATTGTGGCCGGATCACTTTGCCGAGATTTTGAATGTGCCTGCGCCGAAGATGTTCATCTTTTGGAGTGCTGATATTGAAACTGGGAAGGCTCTTAAAGAACTCTACCCGAATGGCATGTTGAGCCGCTATACTTCAGCGATGCCCGGGAAAGATTTTATGGTCTTTATGGTTGAGAGATAACCCTCACCTTGGCCCTCTCCTGAAGGGAGAGGGGACTCCCTTCCCCATTGGGGGAAGGGTTGGGAATGAGGGAGCGAGGAAGCGATTGAACGAAAAACGCTCATGGCTGTATGATCTTCTTTTTATCCTAGTCCTGCTGATGGCGGGATATTTGCGTTTGGCGGGCTTCAATTGGGGCGAAGGATCTCACCAGCACCCCGATGAGTTATTTTTGACAGGCGTCGTAAATAATTTACGCGCACAAGCTTGCGATGATCCGCTCACCCCAGTGGATATTTGCCCGGATGGACACAAACATTGGTTGAGCCTTGGCGAATATTTTGATACTGCCGCCTCCACGCTCAACCCGTATAACCGCGGGAATGCCTTCTTTGTATATGGCGACCTGCCAATGACCTTGGTCCGCTATGGCATGGAAATAACAGGCAACGAGGATTTTGGCAATTCAAAATTCTTTGCGCGGCAGTTATCGGCGCTGGCGGACTTATTCACCATATTTTTGCTTTATTTGATTGTTTCAGGTTTGTATGGACGCAAGGTTGGCCTGTTTGCTGCTGCGTTCTCGTCGCTGACTGTGATGCAGATACAGCAATCTCATTTTTTTACAACAGACCTCTTTGCCAACCTGTTCATGTTTTTGGCATTGGCGTTTGCGGTGAAGATCGTGGGATATCGAGAATCGAGAATTGGGAATTGGGAATCAGACGACTCCCGACTCTCGACTCCCGATTCCCGCAATACGCATTCCATATTCCGCATCATTCGCAACCCCCTTTTCCTGCTCAGCATCGGTTTTGGATTTGCGCTGGGGTTGGCGATGGCATCCAAGATCAATGCAGCGGCGCTGGCGATTGCTTTGCCGGGCGCCTTTGCGGTTTTGTATCTCTCCCGTAAAGAACAGATCAGTGACAAAGTTTCGAAATTCATTGTGATTTGTTTGATCGCGGGCGGTGTTGCAACCGTGATCTCCTTCCGCATCTTCCAGCCGTATGCCTTTGATGGTTTGGGACTTAATCCGCAATGGGTTTCCAACATCAACGAACTGCGCGCGCAATCTTCCGGTGAAGCCGACCTGCCCTGGAATTTGCAATGGGCGCGGCGCACGCATTTATATTCATTTACGAACTTAACGGTTTGGGGGCTTGGGCTTCCGCTTGGCATTCTGGCCTGGGCGGGCTTCCTGCTGATGGGCTGGCGCATCGTCAAGGGCGAGCATAAGCATTTATTGTTGTGGAGCTGGACGGCGTTTTATTTTCTGTGGCAGTCGCTTCAATTCAACCCCACCTTGCGCTATCAATTACCGGTCTATCCGCTGTTGTGTATGATGGCGGCCTGGTTCATTTTTGAGCTGCCGAAGAGCTTGAATTCGCGCAAATCCCATTCCTTAATACGTAATGTATCTGTCTTCATCGGCATGATTGTTCTTATCCTTACCGCCATTTGGGCCTTTGCCTTCCAAAGCATTTATCTGCGCCATGAAACCCGCATGGCGGCTTCGCGCTGGATCTATCAAAATGCGCCGGGGCCTGTCAACCTGCAAATTGAAACGGCGAATGAGGGCGTCTATCACCAGCCTCTGCCCATACCAGTTGATCTGGTCATCTCAACAGATGCGCCTTATAACCTGACATTTTCCCCCAACCGCGATGGCCAGATTTCTGAGGTGCTGCTCGGGCACGCACAGGACCCCGTCTCCGCCGCCATTGTGCTGACTCTCACCTCCGCCTCCGAACCGGAGCTTGTGCTTGCGCGCGCCTCCGAACTGCTTGATTCCACACAAATGAGTGATCCGCGCGGCCCTTCAGTCTCCTTGACCTTTGACCGCGTTGTACCAGTCATCAAAGGCCAGTTATACATTTTGAAGATAGAAACATTGGGAGGTGGACTTGTCTTAAGCGGCTCCAACCTCGCCAATGAAACGGATTATGACTGGAGTTTGCCCTTCCGCCTTGACAACTATGATGCGTTCGGCGGCATCTATCGCGGCGACCTGATTTTGCAAGTCTACTGGGCTGATGATGCGAATAAACTGGCTCGCTTTGTGGATACTCTTTCACAGGCCGACTACATCATCATCCCCACCAATCACCAATATGGACAGATCACACGCCTGCCTGAAAGATATCCGCTCACAACTTTGTATTACCGTGAATTGCTCGGCTGCCCTGCAAATCAGAACATCATCGATTGTTATCGCGTGGCGAGGCCCGGACAATACAAGGGCAATCTTGGCTTTGAATTGGTGCAGGTATTTGAGTCTTATCCAACATTGGGTTCGTTGGTCATCAACGACCAGGCTGCGGAGGAGGCTTTCACTTTCTACGATCATCCAAAAGTATTGATCTTCAAAAAAACGGATGAATTTAGTTCAGCAAAAGTTCAAGGCATCCTCAGCACGGTGGATTTGACGAATGTGGTCAGCTTCACGCCCAAGCAGGCCAATGGTTACAAAGATTTGATGCTGCCCGATACGCGGCTTGTCCAGCAGTGTGCAGGCGGCACATGGTCTGGGTTGTTTGATTACGAGTGGATTCAAAATAAATACCCCATTGTCGGCGTGTTGCTCTGGTATTTATTCATTTTTGTTTTGGGACTCTTTGCTTATCCGATTGCACGCTTTGCATTACCCGGATTGAAACAGTACGCCTATCCATTGGGCAGAATTGTCGGGCTGGTTCTGCTGGCGTGGCTGGCGTGGATGGGCGGTTCGGTGGGCGTGCCGTACACGCGAGTCTCCATCAGCGTGGCGTTTGCCTTGGTTGTCATAGCAGGCGTCAGTTTGTGGGCGAAGCGCAGAAACCAATTCAAAGATGAATGGAATGCCAGCCGCAGATTCTTCGTCATGGTGGAGATTCTCTTCCTCGTCTTCTTCCTGATCGATCTGTTGATCCGCCTCGGCAATTCGGATATGTGGCACCCAGCCAAGGGCGGCGAGCGGCCGATGGATTTTTCATACTTCAATGCGGTTTTGAAGAGTGAGAGTTTTCCGCCATATGACCCCTGGTATGCGGGCGGATATATTAATTATTACTATTACGGCTTTGTGCTGGCAGGTACGCCGGTAAAGCTGCTTGGCATCGTGCCTTCGATTGCATATAATTTTATTTTACCGACCTGGTTTGCGTTGATCGCTGTGGGCGCGTTTGCGATTGGTTGGAATTTATTGGACCAGGATAAGGACGAGCCTTCAACCTTCAGCCCTTATCCTGCCCCCTTGATCTCCGGTCTCGCCGCTTCTTTAATGACTGTTTTGCTGGGCAACCTGGGGACGATCCGGTTGCTCTTCAACAGTTTCCAACGTATCGCCGCGCCAGGCGGACTTGTGCCGGTGGACACCATCTTTTTCCAGAAATGGATTTGGGCGCTTCAGGGACTGTTCATGTCGTTTGGTGGAGCCATTCTTCCGATTGGCCGCGGGGACTGGTATTGGTTTCCAAGCCGAGTCATCCCCGCGCCAAACGATGTGGAGCCGATCACGGAATTTCCGCTGTTCACTTTCCTGTACAGCGACATGCACGCGCATATGCTGGTGATGCCCATTACCCTGTTCATCATTGCCTGGTCGGTGTCCTTTATCAAATCGCGCGCGCAATTGACCCGCTCCGAATGGCTGGCTGTGTTTGGGATTGGCGCGTTGATGGTGGGCGCTCTCAAGCCGACGAACACCTGGGATCTGTACACATACTTCCCGCTCGCCGCGCTTGCGGTAGCGTATACCTTGTATCGAAATCCCCTCATCCTCAACCCTTCCCCCGAAGGGGGAAGGGAGTCATCCTCCCTTCGGGAGAGGCTAGGTGAGGGCTGGCTGGGACGTGCCCTCGCCGCCGTGGGCGCAGTTGTTATTTTGTACATTCTCGGTTCTCTTTTGTATTCGCCATTCACATATTGGTATGGTCAAAGCTACGGCGCGGTTGATCCGTGGAAAGGCGCGCACACGCCAATCTCTTCATACCTCACGCAATGGGCTTTGTTCCTATTTATTATTGTGGCATGGATGACGTGGGAGACGCGCGAGTGGATGGCGTCCACGCCTGTTTCGCATTTGGGCAAACTGCGTGGTTATGTGGTGTTGGTTGAAATTTCGCTGGCCGTGTTCATTGCCTTGCTGGTCTTCTTCGCGGTGGAGGGCGTCCGCGTTGGCTGGCTGGCATTGCCTCTGGCCGCCTGGGCGGGGATTCTCATCCTGCGCACGGATATGCCCGATGTCAAACGCGGCGTGTTGTTGATGATCGGCACGGCCCTGACGCTGACGCTTGCAGTCGAAGTGGTTGTGCTCGTGGGCGACATTGGCCGCATGAACACAGTCTTCAAGTTGTATTTGCAGGCCTGGATGCTGCTGGCTGTCAGCGCCGCTGCCTCCCTTGGCTGGTTGTTGAATGTCTTTCGATTCTGGCGGTTGCGCTGGCGCACTATTTTCCAGTCGGGTGTGTACATTTTATTGACGGGCGCGTTCATGTTCACTCTCACCGCCACCAGCGACAAGATCAGCGATCGTATGACTCCGCTTGCCCCGCATACCTTGGACGGCATGACCTTTATGAATTACTCCCAGCATTGGGATGGCGGCTTGATGGACTTAAGTGAGGATTACCGCGCCATCCGCTGGATGCAGGATAATGTGAAAGGCTCACCCGTGATCGTGGAGGCCAATTGCTCGGAATATCACTGGTGCACGCGCTATACTATTTATACAGGTCTGCCCGGCGTGGTCGGTTGGAACTGGCATCAACGCCAGCAGCGCGGCATTTTTGCCCCCAATGTCCAGTTGCGCGTCGATGATGTCGGCGTCTTCTATTCCACGCCCGATCTGCAGCAAGCATTGAATTTCCTGAAAAAATATGAGGTGAAATATATTGTCGTTGGCCAGCTTGAGCGCAATATCTACCCGCCTGCTGAACCAACGATGGACGGCCTGGCAAAATTCGAACAGTACAACGGAAAATATTGGAACGCGGTTTATCGCGATGCAAATACAACAATTTATGAGGTGCTGCCATGATCCTGCACATTACATCCCATGCCGAATGGAACGAAGCTCAAACGCACGGCGAATACACCGCGCCAAGTTTGAATACCGAAGGTTTTATCCACTGCTCCTCTGAAAGGCAGGTCTTGCATGTTGCCAATGCTTTTTATCGCGGGAGAAATGATCTGGTGTTGCTTGTGATCGACGAAGCAAAACTCAAGCCCGGGCTTAAGTGGGAGGCGCCTGCTGGAGCTCCTGCCCCGGGTGTTTCCGAATCCGATTTATTTCCACACATCTATGGCCCCATCAACCTGACGGCAGTCGCCTCCGTGCTGGACTTTGAGCCTGACTCTGCCGGCATCTGGCGTTCCCTGCCCTTATGAGTTTTCCCGTCTTGTCTGAGATATTGATCCATCCCGCCCAGCCAGGCGATGCGGAATTTGTTGCAGAGATGGTTTATCTTTCCATGGGCAAAATGGCAGATTATCTTTTTGAAAATGCACGAGGGCCTGTTATTACGCTCATTCATAACCTTGTCACTCGCAACGCCGGCAGGTTTGGATCGGGGATTGCTTTTGTAGCGGAAGCGGATGGCAGGTCTCTGGGCGTTATGGTCTCTTTTGAAGGTGCGCGCCTGGATGCGCTCAATCTGGCTGTGATTCCGCATCTCTTCCCGGTGACGGGAACTGTCTCAGCGCTGCGTTTCCTCTGGCGCGGATTCGGGCTGCCCGGCGGCAGGGAGGCTGAGAAGGACGAGTATTATGTCAGCAATGTTGGCGTACATCCCTCCGCGCAGGGACAGGGTATTGGCTCGCGCTTGCTGGCTTATGCCGAGCAGACAGGGCAGTCAGCAGGATTGAAGAAGTGCGCCTTGGTGGTTGGTCTGTATAATAGGAATGCGCTGCGTTTATACCAACGCCTTGGATATCGGATTGTTGAAACAGTTCAGCATCCAAGTGGATTTCTTGGTTATCACCGAATGGTGAAAGATATTTAACAACCATGACCGCTTTTTTCTCCTGGTACATCATTGCAAGTTTACTTGGCTGGCTGACATTTCCGCTGGTATATACTCTTTTCCCGGCCTTGACAGATCGCGGCTATACCCTCGCGCGCGCGGCCGGTTTGTTGATCTGGGGATATATCTTCTGGCTGCTTGCATCGCTGGGCGTCGCGCAAAATGACACGGGTGGAATTTTGTTGGCCCTTACTCTTCTTGTTGGATTAAGTGGGTGGTCAATTGTAAATCGCCAATCGTCAATCATAAATTTCCTGAAATCCAATCTCTCCCTTATTATCACAACCGAGATATTATTTTTCGCCGCCTTTGCATTTCTTGCCTTCGCCCGCTCCGCCAATCCCGAATTGACCAGTACCGAAAAGCCGATGGAACTGGCTTTCATCAACGGCATTTTGCGCTCCCCAACCTTTCCTCCACAGGACCCCTGGCTTTCCGGTTACGCCATATCCTATTATTACTTCGGCTATGTGATGACCGCCATGCTGGCGCGCATCTCCGGCGTCAATGGCAGCACTGCGCACAACCTGATGACTTCGCTCATCTTTGCCCTCGGCGCGATCGGTTCGTATGGGATTTTGTATAACTTGCTTTCCAAAGACCGTGAAGTGCAGGCCGTAGACGGGGAAACCGTCGCCCATCCACCATCAATGGCCAACGGGTCTGCCCTCCTCGCCCCCCTCTTCCTGCTGCTCGTCTCCAACTTTGAAGCCCTGCTGGAAGTCCTGCATCGACGCGGACTGTTTTGGACGAAGAACCCTGTCACTGGGGAATTTGCCAGCGCGTTTTGGAAATGGCTGGATATGAAGGAATTATCCCAGCCGCCGCTGGAACCGTTTACCTGGATTCCCGACCGATACCTGTGGTGGTGGCGCGCCTCCCGTGTGATTCAGGATTACGACATGACGGGCGGCTTCCGCGAAGTGATCGATGAATTTCCCTTCTTCTCCTTCCTGCTCGGCGACTTGCACCCGCATGTGCTGGCGATCCCCTTTGGTTTGCTTGCGATTTCCGCGGCATTGAATCTCTTCCTCGGCGGCTGGCGCGGCGAGATCAATATGTTCGGTGGGCGTTTGCACATCAACTATTCGGGCTTTTTATTCTCCGCCCTCGTCATTGGCGGACTCGCCTTCCTCAACACCTGGGACATCCTTGTTGCGGCAGCTTTAATAGCTGCTTCCTATGTCTTCTGGCGTGCGAGTGAGGACGGTTGGAGTTGGAACCGACTCGAAGATCTATTTCTGCTGGGCTTGCCGCTTGGTATTCTTTCTGTATTTTTATATTTCCCTTTTTATCTTGGTTTTTCATCGCAGGCCGGCGGTGTTTTGCCGAACTTGATGTATCCCACGCGCGGAGTCCATTTGTGGGTAATGTGGGGCACTCTGCTCATCCCCATCTTCGCTTATCTTCTTTATTTATGGCGCGGCGGGAAGATCCAATCCAATTGGAAACTCGGTTTTTCACTCGGGCTTGGTCTTACCTTCTTTCTTTTACTCCTCACTTTTGCCATCGGCTGGATCGGCTCCTTTGTCGAAAAGGATTTTGTCATGGCCTTCCTCGCCTCGCAAGGCATGACCGCCTCGCAATATATTGGCGAAACTTCTTTGCGCAGATTAACCTACATCGGAA
>CAZEGE010000071.1:5455-17783 GCA_964511765.1 uncultured Anaerolinea sp. | reverse complement strand
TGTTTGCGTTTCATCATCCTTCTCCAGGCTATAAGTTTCATGTGCTCATCCTCCCGAAGAGACAAGTGGATTCCCCTGCCAGCCTTGACCCTGCTGATACCGCCTTCCTGACAGATTTATATGCCATCGTCCATAGTCTGGTGGAAGATTATCAACTCATATCTCCCTCACCCCAACCCCTCTCCCCAGGGAGATGGGCAAGGAGTAAGGGCACGGAAACATTATGAATTCCATCGCTATTCTCGATTTCGGTTCCCAATACGCCCAGATCATCGCCCGCCGCGTGCGCGAGGCGCAGGTCTATTGTGAGTTATTTCCCTGGGACGCGCCGCAGGAGAAAATTCTCTCCATCCGCCCCCAGGGCTTTATCCTCTCCGGCGGACCAAAGTCCGTTTACGAGGAAAATGCGCCGTATATTCAAAAGTTTATCTTAGAGACGGGCCTGCCCATCCTTGGGATCTGTTACGGGATGCAGGCCTTGACTCACGCGCTCGGCGGGGAAGTGAGTCCCTCTACTGAACGCGAATATGGCTCCGCCATCCTGGAACCATTGATGCCTTCCATGTTATCCGCGCTCTCACAGGTGTGGATGTCTCACGGCGACAGGATCACGCGCATGCCGGACGGATTCATTGCGCTGGCAAAAAGCGGAAACAGTCCCTTGGCGGCAATCGGCGACATGCAAAGGAAATATTTCGGCGTGCAATTTCACCCCGAAGTACATCACACCCCCAAGGGGGTCGAGTTACTCAAGCATTTTGCCCTTGATATTTGCGGCGTAAAACCGGAATGGACTCCCTTATCCATTGTGGATGAGAGCGTAAGAAGAATCAAGGAACAGGTGGGCAATCAGCGCGTGCTGGCGGCGGTCAGCGGCGGCGTGGACTCGACCGTGGCGGCGGCCTTGGTGCATAAAGCCGTCGGCGACCAGCTCGTCTGTGTCTTCGTGGATACGGGTCTGCTGCGCGCAAATGAAGGCGAGCAGGTTGCATCCGCTTTTCGCAAAGGGTTTGGCGCAGAGTTGATCACAGTGGAGGCCAGCGCTGATTTCCTCGGCGCGTTGAAGGGGGTCACCGAGCCGGAAAAAAAGAGGAAGATCGTCGGGGAGAAATTCATCCGCATTTTTGAGCGGCAGGCCGCACAGGTAGGCCAGCCAAAATTTTTGGTGCAAGGGACGATCTATCCCGATGTGGTTGAGTCTTCCGCGCCCGATCGCAACAAGGCCGAGAAAATCAAAACGCATCACAACGTGGGCGGACTTCCGGAAGACATGGAATTCGAGCTTGTCGAGCCGCTGAGGTATTTGTTCAAGGATGAAGTCAGGCTGGTGGGCGAAGCGCTCGGGCTGAGCGAAAGCCTCGTTTGGCGGCAGCCGTTCCCGGGTCCCGGCCTGACCGTGCGCTGTCTCGGCGAGTGTACGCCGCAGCGCGTCTCCCGTTTGCGGGCCGCGGATCAAATCCTCTTGGATGAATTATCAAAAGCAGGTTTTTTGGGAAAAGGCGCGCAGACTTCGCAGGCTTTCATGGTTTTGCTGCCCGTGCGTTCGGTGGGTGTGATGGGCGATCTGCGTACCTATCAGGAGGCGGCGGCAATTCGGGCAGTCACCACCGAGGACTTTATGACGGCGGATTGGGCGCGCCTGCCGCATGAATTACTGGCGAAAATCTCAAATCGAATTGTCAACGAAGTGGACGGCATTAATCGCGTAGTCTATGATATTACGAGTAAACCGCCTGCAACGATCGAGTGGGAGTGAGCGCTGTTTTGGATTGGGGGCTGGAAATCTGAAGGTGTACTCAAGGAGAATCAATGAATTTTAATTATGGCGATATTTTGACGAACGCCTGGCAGACCATTTGGAAGCATAAATCCATTTTAGGCCTGCTCATGGTACCCATGGGGGTGGCGTTTTTACCGGTGCTTCTTTTCATGGTCTTCGTTTTTATCATGGTCGGGAGCGGGAAAACGGATATATCCGAGACCATCTCCGCAGTTTTGGCCTTTGTCCTGATCCTGTTTTTGGTTATCTCTACAATTGCCAATCTTGCGATCCGTTCCGCCTCCGTTTCAGCCGCCACATTGGGGATTGTCCGCGCAGAGCGTGGGGAAGGCTCAACCAAATTTATGGATCTGGTAAGGGATGGCGCGCCTTACTTCTGGCGTATCCTTGGGGTGACATTGGTTATCAGCCTGACAATCGGATTGTTTTTCACCGTATTTTTCATGCTGGCATTTGTGCTGATCCTGGTCACCATCGGGATGGCCGCCATTTGTTTACAACCCATCTTGATCTTGCTGACACCCTTGATGCTCCTGATGATCGGAGTCCTGGAAGCCGCCCAAACCGCGGTCATTGTCGAGGACATGGGCGTCATGGCTGCCCTGCAGCATGCCCTTCGGGTGGTGCGGACCCATGTCTGGAAATACCTCGTCATTACATTGATCGTGTACTTCGGCAGTTCGATCTTGAGCGGCTTCATCACCATGCCGTTGATACTGCCGATATTCTTCGTCCCTTTTTTACTTGAGTCCGGGCACGAAATAAGCATGCAAGGCGTTGCGCTGATCTCCGTATTATTTTCCTGTGTTTTCTTCCCGTTGATGATCCTGACCTACGGAACCAGCAGCTCCTTCATGAAAACAGCGCTTGATCTCACCTATCTCAGGCTCACACAAAAAACAGGGAAACAGGTTATATTCAGTGACGCGTAAACCAAGGAAGCTGTCATGAATTTCGATTTTGTTGAAGTTTTCACCCGCGCCGCTTACATTAAATCCGTATGGACGCTCACCTGCCTGCGTTTTGCCAAATCGCAGGAAGATATCCCTGTATTCAGCGAGGAAAATGCGTAAACTTTTTATTCTCTTCCTCAGTCTGGGTCTTATGCTGGGGGCTGTGCCTGCCGTTCGTGCGCAGCAAAACCTTGCAATTGCAACTCTTTACACTGCGGATGCGTCCGCTTTTCCAACCATCTCCGCCTTTTTGGATGTCTTTGACTCTCAAAGAATTTTCGCCTCAGGCCTTAAGCCCGAGGCTGTTGCCGTGATCGAAAATGGACAGCCACTCCCGGCCGACTCGCTGACAGAGATCGCCATTCCTTTACAAATCGTCGTTGCCGTCAATCAAGGCACAGCCTTGGATGTGCGTAACGCCAACGGCTTCTCGCGCTTTCAGCGCGTGGCACAGGTGATCGCGCAATGGGCGCAAAGCCGCCCAGCGGACCTGCCAGATGACCTCAGCCTTGTCAGCCAGGCGGGACCTGTCATTAACCATGCCAGCGCGACGGATTTTATCGTTGGGCTGACCGGTTTCCAACCCGACATGCGCGCCGCCGCACCCAACCTGCAATCCCTTGCCACCGCGCTGGATACCGTCAGTGCGCAGACTCCGCGCCTGGCCATGAAACGCGCCATTCTGTTCATCACTCCGCAAATGGATGATCCGAACCTGGCCGCGCTGCTGGAGCCTTACATCCAGCGCGCAACTGAAGGCGACATCCGCATCTTTGTCTGGTATGTGGACGCGAATACGACCTTTACCAATACAAGTGCGGCGGTCTTCAATAATCTTGCCCTTCAGACGGGCGGCGCCATGTTCCAATATTCGGGCGAGGAAAGGTTCCCGGATCTTGAAGTTTATTTTTCTGCCTTGCGCAGAACCTACATACTGTCTTATACCTCCCGTGTGAACAGCCCGGGGGAGCATTCCCTCAGCGCGCAGGTGAACCTGCCATCAGGCTCCATGATTTCCGCCGAGCAGAAATTCAACCTGGATATTCAACCGCCAAACCCGTTCCCGGTTGCGCCGCCATATCAGATCACGCGGCAGGCTCCGCAAGACGATCCTTTCAATAGGGAGATTCTTTTGCCTGAGACACAGGAGATCGAGATCATCATCGAATTTCCGGATGGGCATGTGCGTCCGCTCACGCGTACGACCCTGTATGTGGATGGTTTGATCGCGGACGAGAACACCACCGAACCCTTCGACATCTTCACCTGGGATTTGAGCGCCTATACAACCAGCGGTGAACACCAGATCATGGTGGAGGCGGTGGATGTGCTTGGTTTGAACAAGACAAGTATGCCCATCCCAATGACGGTCACGGTGATAAAGCCGCCAAGCGGTCCCACCGCCTTTCTGGCAAAATATCGCACACAGCTTACATTTGGTTCGATCATCCTGGCTGGTTTGCTGCTCTTCCTGATCCTGCTAAGCGGACGTTTCCGCATCCCGTCCCTGCGCGCCGCACAGGAGGCGCGCCGCGCAAGCATCGATCCTCTCACACAACCGATCCGGGCAGGAGTTGATGATGCTGCGCGAACCACTGGAAAAACCAAAAAGAGGCGGGCACCGTCGAAGAAAACACGAGCGGTTCCAAAGTCCGGCGTGGAAGCTGCGGCATACCTCATCCGCATCAACGCAGATGGGCAGGCTGCCGCGGACGCGCCCGTCCAACTGATTGAAAAAGATATCACCTTTGGCACCGACCCTGTGCAATGCAACCAGATTCTGGACCACCCTTCTGTTTCATCCATACACGCCCGTCTCAGGCAGACAGACGGCGGCTACTTGCTGGAGGATAACCATTCGATTGCAGGCACCTGGGTAAATTACGAGCCGGTTTTGAGTGAAGGGTATCGATTGAGACACGGGGATATGGTAAATTTCGGTCAATTAATTTACCGTTTTATGCTAAAAACGCCGCCCGCCGCCTCAAAACCCAGGATCACCGTTCAAGATATTGAAGAATGATCCGTTCCACGCTTACCCATTTGCACGTCGCCGCACTCAGCCATGCCGGGATGTCCGGCAAGAACAATGAAGACCGCTATTCGGTCGCATCGTTCCAGTTAAACAAGGATGAATCGCGCCCATCCATTTTTGCGGTGATTGCGGATGGCATCGGCGGTCATCGCGCCGGCGAGGTGGCTGCCGAGCTTGCAGTCAATACCATCAGCATGAAAATTGCAGAGAGCAACGCCAGGAAGCCGGTGAAAATCCTGGAGACCGCCATCCATGATGCCAGTCAGGCAATCTCTGCGCACTCCGCCGGCAAAGCGGATGAAGCAGGCATGGGCGCAACCTGTGCCTGCGCCTGGGTGATCGAAAATAAACTTTACACTGCCTATGTGGGCGATTCACGCATTTATCTTTTGCGAGGCAGATATATTCAACGCCTCACCATCGACCACACCTGGGTGCAGGAAGCCTACGAAAAAGGCATCATCACCCTCGCACAAATGCACGACCATCCGAATGTGCATGTCATCCGCAGGCATCTTGGCGGATTAAAATTACCCGAGGTTGATTTCCGTTTGCAGATCGACAGTCAAGAATCCGGTGAAGAATCGGCGAACAACCAGGGTTTTCACCTTGAACCCGGAGACACCATCCTCCTGTGCAGTGACGGCCTGACCGACCTTGTCTGGGATGATGAAATACAAAGGATTATCCATTCGAGGAAGGACCTGAAGTCTGCGGCGAAGACGCTTGTCACCCTCGCCAATCAGCGCGGCGGGCACGATAACATTACCGTCATACTCATGTCCATGCCTCGGCTGAAGGAGGCTGGCAAAAGGAAAAGCGGTCTATTGGAATGGTTGTCGAGAGAATAAAGAAGTCCCAGTTTTAGACTGAGGCTCTGACTCTTTTTTATTTGATGGACTTTATCGCTTCAAGCTCAAAACACATCGTAGTCGAAGAGGGAATCTGTTCAGTCGCTAATCAGTAAAACTTCATTCCAGGCTTATTTCCGGCTTCTCCCTGTCCAGCCATAATTCCCGATACTTGCGATTCCAATCAATCAAAAAGCGGATGGCGATCACGAGTCCCGCGCCTATAGCGATCCAAAAAGCATCGCCGCGGATCTTGAATATCCACAGTACGGGCGCGGCAAGGAGGCCCGTAAACACGCTCGCCCGTGCGGAGTGATGGATGACCAGCACAAGCAAGATAAGGATTGCAATACAGATCAGAAATGCCAGTGGGTTTACCGCCAGAAACGCACCACCGCTGGTTGCCAGCCCCATCCCGCCGCGAAATTTCGCAAACACGGGCCAGCAGTGACCAATCACGGCAAAGGCTGCGGTCATGGCAATCACCCAGGTATTACCGGAAAACTTCAGCGCCATCCACGTTGGAAGAAATCCCTTCGCCACATCTAAAATGAAAACCAGCGCGCCCCAGCCAAATCCAACCTGCCGGATGGCGTTTGTTGTCGTGGCATGACCAGAACCCGCATCACGCACATCCACGCCTTTGACAAGGCGCGTAATCCAAATCGAAAATGGGAGCGAGCCAAGCAGATAGCCGAGCATGGGGAAGAGAAAGTTTGTCATGTACTATGTAACCCCGCTGGTTGGAAAAGTTTTATGGGGTTCTTCCATATACGGCTGGCTCATCCTCGAATTAATACGAATGTGCCAGCACCCTTGCGCGTGCAGCCAGCTTGCGGGTGAGACCGTCAAAGATGAATTTATGGAAGGGCCACATGGCATACCAATAAAGAAACCCGGAGAGACCGTACGGGGCAAAATATGCGGTGACGGTAAACAGGGTTTTATTTTTATCATCGGGCACTGGCGTGGAATCAAATTGCAGCCACGCCTTGCCGGGTATTTTCATCTCGGCCCGCAGGAGCATCTTTTCATTTTTCTTAACTGATTCGACGCGCCAAAAATCAAGCGCCTCGCCGGCATAAATATCGTCAGGGTGCCTGCGTCCACGCCGCAAGCCGACGCCGCCGATGACTTTGTCCATCCAACCGCGCAATGCCCATGACCAGTCCATGTAAAGCCAGCCGCGCTCGCCGCCGATACCCGTGTAGGAACGAAAGACGGCCCTGGGAGACAGGTCAAGCAGTACATGTCTGCGTTCGATGAACATGCCCTCTTCAATATTTAATTCATAAGGTTTTACATCTCCAAGGGCTGTGACCAATGCGTCAGACCAGCTCGTCTCCACATCGTCGCGGTGGATGCGCCCCAATGCGAGATGTACAGCCGTTTGAAAATCAATTGGCCGGATCTGTGGAAACAATTTCTTCGCCGCATCATCCCGCACGATGAGCTTGGCGCGCAGGCCTTCGATCAACGGCGCAACCACCCGCCAATGAATCGGCGTGACCATGTGCACCCAATATGCGGATAGACGCGGCGCATAAAATGGAGTGGGGATCAGCCAGCGTTTTAGACCCCGTTCCTTTGCATAGCCCAAAAGCATGTCAGCATAGGTCAGGCGCGTCGGTCCGCCGATTTCGATGACGTGGCCAATCGTATCCGGCGCTTCGAGTGTATCGACCAAATAGGAAAGCACATCGCGGATCGCAATGGGCTGCGCCTGTGAAAAGAACCAGGCGGGGCAGACCAACAGCGGCTCACGCTCCGTCAGGTAGCGGATCATTTCAAAAAGGGCGGAGCCTGAGCCGATAATCATGCCTGCCCGAATCTCGGTGACGGGGACTTTGCCATAGCGCAGTAAATAGCCCGTTTCGTGCCTCGCCCGCAAATAGGGGGAGAGATGCGCGGTCGGGTCCACCAATTCGCCAAGATAGATGATGCGTTCGATCCCGGCTTGTTCGGCAGCCTGGGCAAAATTCCGCGCCGCTTGCAGGTCGCGCTCGGCATTGACCTTTCCGCCCTGCATCCCATGGATAAGATAATACGCAGCGGAGACACCCTGCATGGCTTTTACCAGCTCGGCAGGGTGAAGCGCATCGCCCTGTGTCACTACCACTTTGTCCAGCCAGGCGCGTCCCTGCAAACGGGAGGGGTCACGCGCGAGACAACGCACGCGATAACCTGTTTCGAGAAGTTTTGGCACGAGACGCCCGCCAACGTAGCCGGTTGCGCCAGTGACAAGGATGAGTTTGGGCTTTGCCATGATGATTGATTATAACTTTTGAATGCGGGAAAAAAGTCGCAATTTTGAATGTCATAATTTTCGAGGATGGTCATCAGTGACCGGCGGCGTCAGGCTGGAATTTGTGATCATGATTTTGGATCTTATGTTGGGGTAATTTCCAAAGTTAATGTAAAATCCACAATATGCCATTGGTGTGGATTTCCTTATCCTTCATTGCAGGCATCGTACTTGCCAGTATGCTCTCCCTTTCCGCCTGGGCATGGACGCTAATTTCCATCTGCTTTCTCATTCTTTTCATCCTTCTCCGCTCTCAGGCATCACGCTCACCCTCTTCCACTTTCCACTCTCTATTCACCGCTCACTCTCTTGCTTTCGCGCTCCCCATCTTCCTCTTCATCGGCTCCGCCTACTATCAATTCCGTCAGCCGCATATTGACGCCTTTCATATTGCTTTTTACAATGACCGCCAATACGATTTACTGATCACAGGTTCGCTGAGGGAAGCGCCCGATTACCGCGATAATTACACCAACCTAAAAATCAACGTGGAGGCTGTGGACAGCGGCAGCGGCGACCTGCCTGTCTCTGGATTCATTCTCGTACGCGTTGAAAAAAATCAAGCCTATGAGTACGGTCAACGCGTGCGCGTGCGCGGATTATTAAAGACCCCGCCCGAAAACGAGGAGTTTTCCTACCGTGATTATCTCGCGCGCGAAGGTATCCATTCATACATGTCCATTGCCGAGGTGACCAGGTTGCCGGGCAAGGGCGGGAATATCGTCACGGCGCAAATCTACAAGCTGAAATCGAAACTCTTGGTAAAAACATACCGTCTTTATCCCGACCCGGAAGCCTCGCTGCTGGCGGGCATTTTATTCGGTGTGGATACCGGTTTGCCGCGCAAATTGCAGGATGCATTCAAGAATACGGGCACGGCGCATATCATTGCCATCTCTGGTTTTAACATCGCCATCATCGCAGGGGTTTTCTTTTCTGTTTTCAAGAATCTTACGGATGAACGCATCGGCGCATTGATCGCCATGGTCGGGATTTTTATGTATGCCTTTCTGGTCGGCGGGGATGCGGCTGTAATGCGCGCCGCTTTCATGGGGAGCATTTCATTGCTTGCGCGCCAGCTCGGCAGGCGCAATGCGGGCATAAACACGCTCTTGGTGGTCGCTCTCATCATGGCGCTCATCAATCCGCTGGTGCTATGGGATGTGGGGTTTCAGCTTTCGTTCTTCGCCACACTCGGCCTGATCCTTTACGCCGAACCGTTCTCGAATCTCACCGGAAATCTGATCGCCAGACTTTTAAAACATGATACAAGTGCCTTTACCCGCATCCTCAACGAAAATGTTATCCTCACCCTGGCGGCTCAACTCACCACCATTCCGATCATGGCATATCATTTCAAACGCATCTCCCTGATTTCATTCATCGCCAACCCATTCATCCTGCCAGCCCAGCCTGCGGTGATGATCCTCGGCGGGCTGGCGGTTTTCGTCAGCCTCGTTATTCAACCTCTCGGCCAATTCATTGCATGGATCGCCTGGCCTTTTGTGGCGTACACCATCCGCATTGTGGAATTTTTTGACCGCGTGCCGCATGGGACGATCCTTCTTGGGGAGGCCTCCATCTGGATTGTGCTCTGCTTCTATATCGCGCTTCTTACTTTGACCTTCAACTGGTCCCGCATTAAAGACTGGTTCCACTCTGCAGCAGTTTCGCTCCGCACCATTGCATTGACTGGGACACTTGCCTTCCTGTTCATTTGCATGGTGGTGTTATGGCGTTCCGCCGCCACCGCAGGCGATGGGCAATTCCACGTCATATTTCTTGAAGTCGGTTCGGCGGATGCCGTTCTTATTCAAACCCCCGAAGGCAGAAATATTCTGGTCAACGGCGGCGCGAGCGCCTCTGAATTATCGGATGAGCTCGGCAGAAGGCTTCCGTTCTTTTCGCGCAAACTGGACTGGTTGATTGTTGCCTCCACGCAGGAGGCTCAACTCTCTGCACTTCCGCGTGTGATCGAAAGGTACCCGCCTGATAATGTTTTGTGGAGTGGAAATGCGCAAGCCTCGTTCTCCGCGCGTACCCTGAATGAATACTTCGCGGCGGAAGGAATCCCCGTCAGCCGCGCGCAGGCAGGACAAAGGCTTGAGCTGGGCGATGGCACATTTATCGAGGTACAGGCCGCAGGTCCGAGAGGCAGCGTGCTGCTCATCCAATTTGGAAATTTTCGCGCCCTGCTTCCAATCGGCGTGAGCGAAGGCATGTACGAGTCCCTGGAATATGGGAATGCGCTCGGCGCTGTGGATGTGCTTTTGCTTTCGGACTCTGGATATGCGCCTGCCAATCCGCCCGATATTTTTGAGAATTTGAATCCGCAGCTGGTTGTGTTGAGCGTTTCCGCAGGCGACCCGGATGGTTTGCCCTCGCAGGTTGTGTTGGATGCCCTGGCTGAATATTCATTATTGCGGACGGACCGCAACGGCTGGGTCGATGTGAGGACAGATGGGAATGAGATGCGGGTGATGGTGGAACGCGGGGTGCGCTAACAAGGTTTGATAGATAATTTTAATGGTCATGGATGTAAAAATCCCTGCATCTTTCAACGCAGGGATTTATTTATTGTGGCATCTGTTTTCTATTATACATCCAGCGTGACTGGAATTTTCTTGACGAAATCATTAATCACGTCCATGTTTGGTACAGGCAGCAGGTCGCGGGGCGTGCCGGTGGAGCCGCTGAATTCTGCTTCGAAAAGATCATCCTTTTTGTGCAGCACTATTTTTGCGGTGCAAGTGCGGCAGAACGCCAGATCCCCATTTTGAGTTTGACGTGTAATTGTAAAGACAGCGCCGCAGGCAGGGCAATCGATCAATGGAATGCCTTCGTCGCTGTGACCGACGATATGGGTTAGAGCTGAACCGAGGCTCAAGGAATTTAACGCCGCCAGCAGTTCAGGATTGAATTGCGAACCGCTGTCCTTCATCAAAATGGACAGGGCGTCCTCGATCTTTGTCCCCCTGCGGTAGGGTCTTAAACTTGTCAGCGCATCAAAGGCGTCCACCACGCTGATGATCTGCGCATTGAGCGAAAGCTTGTCTCCATCCAGCCCGTGTGGATAGCCCCTGCCGTCCAGCCGTTCATGATGGTGAAGCACAACATCCAGCACCAGGTACCCGAGCGGGTGTTCATTCATTAGATTGGCGCCGATGATCGGATGCGTCTTGATCGTTTCAAACTCCGCATCATCAAGCTTTCCTGTTTTACGCAGGATCGAATCTGGAATACCGACCTTGCCAATATCATGCAGATAGCCGCCAACGCTTGCATGAATGGCTTCATGATTCGAAAGACCGTGCTTGACCGCAAGCAGTTTTGCAAGTTGGGAAACACGCCAGACATGCCCGCCTGCGTATGTGTCGCGGGCCTCGATCACATCTGCCATAACCAGCAGGGAACTCAGTAACTCTTTATTAAGTTGCATCTATATTCCTCAATATATTCCGGGGCCTTCTCGTCCTGATTTGGATCAGTATAATTGACATATATGAACAAAACATTACGCAAAAATAAAACAAGTATGACAGGTCGCCTGAGAAAAGGCTGCCCGGTTTCATTTCCCGCTGATCGCTTCGTCAACGGTCTTGATCACAAGGCCATTTTGTTTTTGGCCTGCAATGAGTTCTGCAAATTTCGAGAAGCTGTCCAGGTCGATTGAATATTGACTGCATCCGTCACAAACCCGGTGGAATACAAAAATCACCCAGCCGCCGCCCTCCTGTTCCACAGAGGTAATATACCTCATCATTTTCGCCACCCGTGTATCGCTGACAATATACGGCATGGCTCTTAATGCATATTTATCTGCGGGTGGAATTGTCTCCGGTCCGCCGCTGACGCCGCGCGCATTGGCGTATCCGCAATCGATCACGGTCTGTTTCGCTTCCTCATCGTAATGTCCAAAGGGATAGGCAAAGGAAGTGACACGAAAGCCATAGTTCATTAAATTCATGCGATCCTGGCAGATTTCATTCTTCAGGTCAGCGCCGCTCGTTTCGTCAAGGTTGACGTGGTGCAGTGTGTGCCCTCCAATTTCGTTGCCATCCTCATACAGTCCGCGCAATTGTTCTTCGGTCATATAGCCGGCCATTCCTGTAAAACCGCTCACAATATAAAAAGTGGCATGTATATTATTTTGGGCAAGAATGGAGCGCACGTAATAATTGTCCGCAGCCCCGTCGTCGAAGGTCAGGCTGACCACGGTGTTTTTGAAGGCGGCTGCATTTTGGGGTGTGGCTGATACTTGTGGTGCGACAGGCGCATTGATGCAGCCGGCTAAAATAACAAGAGATAAGGCAAATAATTTTTTATGAAATTTCATACAGGCACCCTTGCAGGAAGGATTTAGCATTTCAGGACTTTCATGGGTTGATTGTAGCGGATTCAAAG
>CAZEGE010000071.1:0-5355 GCA_964511765.1 uncultured Anaerolinea sp. | reverse complement strand
CATCTTTCCCCGTAAGATATGCCCCGCAATAGAACATACATTCACCACAAAAGATCATTAACCGCAAAGAGCGCAAAGAAAAATCTTTTGGTTTTCTTGGCGCACTTTGCATGCTTCGCGGTTGAAAAAGAGGACTTCATATGGAACTCGGTATCGTTAGAAAAATTGACATAGACCATGAAATGCAGCAGTCGTATCTCGATTACGCCATGTCTGTCATCGTGGCGCGCGCCCTGCCAGACGCCCGCGACGGACTCAAGCCTGTGCAGCGGCGTATTCTGTATGCGATGTACGATATGGGTATTCGCGCGGATACGGCCTACAAGAAGTCTGCCCGTATCGTGGGCGAGGTGCTTGGTAAATATCATCCGCATGGCGACTCGGCGGTCTATGAAGCCATGGCGCGCATGGCACAGGATTTTTCCATGCGCACACTGCTTGTGGATGGTCAGGGGAACTTTGGTTCCGTGGATGGCGACCCGCCGGCCGCGATGCGTTATACCGAGGCTCGTCTCACATCCGCCGCGCTCGACATTCTTTTCGACCTTCACAAAAACACCGTTAACTTTATCCCGAATTTCGACGACACGCTTGAAGAGCCGCACGTCCTTCCTTCTGCGATTCCCAATCTGCTGGTGAACGGCGCGACTGGTATTGCCGTCGGTATGGCAACCTCCATTCCGCCGCATAACTTGAGCGAGATCGTGGATGCGATCATCTATATGCTCGAACGTTGGGAAAAACTCGACGATATCGACGTTGAACAATTAATGAAGTTCGTACAGGGACCCGATTTCCCAACGGGCGGCCTCATTATCCAGGAGAAGGGTGAAGATGGGATCGAGTCTGCGTATGGCTCGGGACGCGGGCGAGTCACCGTGCAGGCCAAGGCTCACGTCGAGGAGATGGAAAGAGGCAAGAGCCGGATCATTGTGTCGGAACTGCCGTATCAGGTCAACAAGTCCAGTTTGATCGAGCGCATCGCCGAGTTGGCGCGCGATGGTCACCTCGAAGGCTTGTCCGACCTGCGCGATGAATCGGATCGTCAGGGCATGCGCATCGTGCTCGAGATGACGAAGAATGCCGATCCCGAGATCATCCTGCGCAATCTTTATAAACGCACGCCCATGCAGACCACCTTCAGCATTAACCTGCTGGCGTTGGTGGATGGCGAGCCGCGCACATTGACTCTCAAGCAGGCGCTGCGCGTCTACGTGGAACACCGGTTGACGGTCGTAAAGAGGCGCGCTGAATTCGACCTGGAGAAGGCCAAGGCGCGCGCGCATATCCTTGAGGGATATGTCATTGCATTGAAGAATCTGGACGAGTTGATCAATATCATTCGCTCCGCAGCGGACGTTGAAACTGCCAAGCAAAAACTGATGAAGCGTTACAAGCTGTCAGAATTGCAGGCGACCGCGATCCTCGACATGCAGTTGCGCCGACTCGCCGCCTTGGAACGCAAGAAGATCGATACCGAGTATAAGGAAGTGACTGCGACCATCAAGGAATTAACGACTTTATTGAAGTCACCCAAGTTGATGCGCAGGGTGGTGGCGGACGAATTGTTGAAGGTAAAAGCCGCCTATGGCGACCGCCGCCGCACGCAAATTGTGAACTTGAAGCAGGGCGGTAAAAGCACCGGCGCATTAACCACACGCGACCTGCTGCCGCAGCAGACCGTGTGGATCGGCGTAACGGACGATGGCCTCGTTTCACGCACACACGATGATAAGCAGCCGAAACATTCAGGCAACGACGCGCCAAGATTCCTGGTGAAGGCTTCCACAACAGATACGATCTATTTCGTGAGCAAGCTGGGCAAAGCCGCTGCAATTGCCGCGCATTTGATCCCCGAAGCGGATAAGTTAAGCCAGGGCTCGATGTATTATAAGGTATCGCCCTTGACCGAAACGGATCCGCTGGTGGCTGTGTTTTCGCTGCCTGCAAGCAAATCTGCATTGGGCGCTGAAACTTGTGTGCTGACCGCCACACGCTTCGGCATGGTCAAGAAGAGCCTGATTTCCGAATTGCCGGGACCTTCTTCGCAGACCTTTACTTTGGCTCGCGTGAACGAAGGCGACAGGCTCGGCTGGGTTGGCCTGACGGATGGAAAGAAGAAAGACATTCTGCTCGTTGTTGCGAGCGGCATGGCGATCCGCTTCAAGGAGGATGACGTGCGCCCAATGGGACTCGTCGCGGCGGGCGTCAACGGGATCAAATTGGAAGATAAGGACCAGGTGGTTGGCATGGAAGTGCTGCCCGCGGAAGGCGAGATCTTCCTGCTTGCAAGTGACGGCAAAGCCAAGCGCGTCGATGAAAAAGAATTCCCAAAACAAGGCCGCTATGGCAAGGGCGTGGTCGCATGGGACTTGCCGAACAAGGTCACACTTGCAGCCGTTGCCAGCGGAAAACCGAATCACGTTGCCACCATCCACATGAGCAAGGGTGCGGCCAAGTCCGCAAGATTGGATTTGGCGGCTGTCCGCAAACGCGCTTCAACCAAAGGCGATCTGGTTGTGGAAGTAAAACCTGGAGAAACAATCACCGGTCTCGCGGTGGGCTGGACGGTGGAGAGATTTGTGACATCATCCTTGAAAGGAAAGACAGCGAAGGAAGAAGCGAAGGAGAAAGGTACAAAGAAGATCACCAAGTCTGCTAAATCTGTTAAAAAGACCATCACGAAGAAAACTTCAAAAAAGGGTGGAGCAAAAAAGAAAAAGAAATAGATTTGCGCCCTGAAACCCCCGGGTTCTTGAAGAACTCGGGAGTTTGGGTTTGAGATATAAGGTGTAAAGTCAAGTGCGTCTTTGTTCGTGGGGAATTTTGCCAAGCGCCCCTTAGGTTTTACCTCGATAATGATTGCTTAAAATTCAAAACTGTCGCTTCTTCAGAAGGATCGGCGCCGTAAGCCATGGCCAGGTAATAAGCCATGTAATCGCCAAAGAGGATCAGCGTCCACAAATTCGCGATGAGAGATTCGCCGCGCGCATCGATCACGTCCGTATTCAAGCCTTCGAGCATGAAGGCCTGACGCATTAAGTCCGAGCGCAGGCGGACCCGCGGAGGATCGCTCGGCGCACGCATGAACAAGGTCATGGTGTGGGCGTTAAGAGTTGGGGTGGGATTGAGGGTGGCGCCCAGGGTATTGTGATTGGCTTCGGGGATGACCTCGAAATTTGCGCCCGTTTTGGCGAGTTGATTGATCTGCATCTTCCATCGTCTGGCTACAGGGGCAAGGTTTTTAGTACCGACAAAGGTGGCCCAGCGCCCCACCAATTGGCCCGCATATCGTTTGGCGGGATTTTTTGCGGCGATCACATCCGGGAGGATATGCTCCTGCGACCTCTTCATCATGGCGACGGCGTCTGCGACATCATCCGCCGGATCGGGGATGAATCCCAGACGCGCAAACAACGCCAGCAGCAGGCCGAACGGAAAGGCAATCCCTGCGCTGGCCTTGCCCTTATGGTCAAACTTCCAGAGCGGGATATTTTTAGCAGAGGCGCGCCTGGCCAATTCCCCGCCCATGGAGATAACCAGCAGGCTGCAATCGTTTTTAAGCGCGGTTTCAAAAGCATCCAATGTCTCTTCGGTATCGCCTGAATGTGAAATACAGACGACCAAAGTCTGTTTGCCCTTTGCGAAGGCAGGCAAACCGTAATTGCGGTGTACTGTCACAGGGATGCGCATGCTTGAGAAAACAGAAGCAGTTACCAGTTCGGCAGAGAGCGCGGAGTCTCCCATCGCAGCGACAACAATGTTTTGGATGTCTTCGAAATCAGGGAGCGGCTGCGATTTTCCCAATTCCCACGCCCGCCTCAATTGATCGGGCAGGCCGTCAATTTGGGCGAGCATGTTTTGAGTGTCTATTTTTTTGAAGAGGTCGAGGTCGTCTAGGTTCATAAATATTCCTATATGCTCTCGCGGCGTCCCGGCGCCGAGGACGGCGGCTTGAGCATGTTATCAACTTGCGTCCCTGATAAATTTCGTCAAGTCCTTCTTCATCGCCTTGAGCGAGGGCATGTGAACGTACATCATATGGCCCGCATCGTAATACGCCATGCGGATGTTCTTGCGCAGGGAGGCATCCAGGCCGAGATGATCGAAGGTGTATTCGGTGGCGAAATAGGGTGTGCCAAGATCGAAATATCCATTGGCGACAAAGACCTTGAGATATTTATTGAAGTGCATGGCGCTGCGTAATGTTTCAGCCACGTTGACATATTGATTCTGAAAATAACTGTACGACCAGTTCATCCACACTTTTTCGCTGAGGATTTCATAGGGCAGGTCTGTTTCAAATTTGAGTTCGGTGCGGATGTAATCATTGAACGCGGCAGTATACGGGCCATTGACCTGGGCAAAGAGCGGATCAAACTCAGGGGTTTCTGTGACGCCGATGCGGTCGATGCCCGTGTAACGGCTGTCCAAACGGCCGACGGTTTTTCCACGCTCGCGCAGGAGTTCCTTGAAATAATGGCGGTCGAGGATGCGCAAGTCGCTGCGCTGGATGAATTCCTGCGAAATGCCGCTATAGCGCGAAAGTTTTTCAACGATCATGGCGCGTTCTTCGGGCGTGAGCGCTGCGCCCTTGAGCAATGCGGCGGCATATTCGCCCATGGCAAATTCCTCCGCTTCCTTCAGCGCGGTTTGCAGGGGCGCTTTAAAACTCAGTTTGCCGTGATACCAGGCGGTCGCCGTATAAGCCGGCAGGAAGAGGATGTAAGGCAGGTCATTGTTTAGATTGAAATCAATCGTGGTGAAATCGAGCACGGCGGAGATGAGCATCAGTCCGTTCAGGATCATGCCGTGACGATCCTGCAAATAACCCGAGAGCCCCGCCGCGCGCGTGGTTCCATAGGATTCGCCTGCCAGGAATTTAGGCGAGAGCCAGCGGTTGTATCGGGTGGTATACAAACGGATGAAATCGCCCACCGAAGCAATATCCTTTGTGAAGGTATGCCATTCCTTGGATTTTTCGCCTTCGACCGGGCGGCTGTAGCCTGTGCTCATGGGGTCGATGAAAACCAGGTCGGTGTCATCGAGAATGGAGTATTGGTTGTCGGTCAACTTGAAGGGCGGCGGAGGCAGTTCGCCTTCATCTGTGAGCACAACGCGGCGCGGTCCCAGCACGCCCATGTGCAGCCAGACGGAGGAGGAACCCGGTCCGCCGTTGAATGAAAAGGTGACGGGGCGTTTGGATTTATCCTTCACACCGTCTTTGGTATAGGCCACGAAAAAGATCTGCGCGCGCGGCTTTTCAATTTCCGTTTCCTTGTCCTTGTCGGTGATCTCTTCCTTGAGCACGATCGTCCCGGTGGTGACCGTGTACTTGATGGTTTTGCTGCCAAT
>CAZEGE010000070.1:0-18077 GCA_964511765.1 uncultured Anaerolinea sp. | reverse complement strand
CATGTCCGCGCTTGTTGATCTCCAGAATATGATCGTCAAAACTTTGCGCGCCCATCTGCACTTTGGTCACGCCGAGGTGACGCAGCCAGCGGATCTCAGCGGGATTTATTTCATCCGGGCGGGTTTCGATCACCAGCCCCACATTGCGGTGCGATGCGGTTTCGTTGAACGCCTGCGCTTTAGGAAGTTCGTCCCCGCCAATTTTTTCCTCCCCAACCAGGAGGTGGGTAATGCCATTCATCGCGTCAAAACAACGCTTGATAAACCATTCCTGATAATCGCGTCGATAGGACGACCACGTCCCGCCCAGGATGAGCAATTCGATCTTGTCGGTGGGGTGACCAAGGTTTTTTAAAGCACGGAGGCGGGCCTGTACCTGCTCATACGGGTCGAATTGATGTTCGAGCGCACGCATGGCGCCGGGTTCGTCGGGCAAATAGCTTTTTGGCATGCGTACATCTGTAGGACAGAAGATGCACTTCCCCGGACAGGGATACGGCTTGGTCAACACGGTCACAGTGGTCACGCCGGAGAGAGTCCGCATGGGTTTCATACGGATACGTTCAAGCAAAACCCTGTCAGGTTCAATTGTGCCCGCTTCCACCATTTCGTTATAGGCGCCAACCAGCGCGGCCTTGGTGAGATAACCTCCCTCCTTCAAAGGATGGCTGCGCAACGCACGCATGACATCGCTGCCTGCACGAATCTCATCCAATACTTGATGAGCCAGCGCAAGTTTCTGCGGTGTCAGGGTGTTGAATTTTTTCCAAAGTCGTTGTTTTTCTGAAATTTCCATAAATAAAATACCCATGCATAATCGAGGTCTCCGCCTCGAATTCATCGAATTTGTCGGTCTTTTATCCTAATAAGGTGACGAGATTATACCGTTATAATGCCGTTATGAACTCTGCCACAACCGCACGCCTGCTTGCGATCAACCGCGAGTTTTACAACCGCTTCGCCGATTCCTTTTCCGCCACACGCCAGCGCTTGCAACCCGGCGTAAAAAAATTACTTGGTTCTATTCGGGATGACGATTCTGTTTTGGATTTAGGATGCGGCAACGGACATTTCCTGCGCGAGCTCAACAGACGTGGTTACAAACAGCCGCTTCTCGGCGTGGATTTTAGCCTGCCTCTGCTTCGAAATGCAGAGCCTGCACCCGGGGTTGTTTTCCGCGAAGTTGATCTGACACAATTATCGATGAACAGTGAACAGCTATCGGTGGCCGGCGGGTGGTCCGTAATTACGATGTTTGCAGCTTTGCATCATGTTCCGTCCTTTGAAATTCGTTTGGACATTTTAGGAACCGTGAGGAAATTACTGAAACCCGATGGAAAATTCATCCTGTCCAACTGGCAATTTTTAAACAGCGAAAAATTGAAGGCCAGGATCCAGCCCTGGGACAGGGTGGGTTTGTCAAACAGCGATGTGGATGAAGGGGATTATTTGCTCGATTGGCGCAGCGGGGGTGAGGGATTGCGGTACGCCCATCATTTTTCAGTGGAGGAACTGCTTGGGTTGGCCGAGCAGGCAGGGATGAGCGTGCGCGCGTCTTATTTATCCGATGGCAATGGGGGAAACCTGAGTCTGTATCAAATATGGGAATCGAAAGGATTGTCCTTTCATTCAATCTGATATTTGTCATTTTTGTTCATTAAAAGAAAATTCGCGCTTGTATACAAGCGCGAATCGTGAAACCATTTTATACGATCACTCGCTGGGGGGCGACAATATACTGCCACCAGTTGTTGTGTATTCCGTTTTTACGTCCCGCAACGCGCGGGAAGTGGTTGAGCCACCATTTGTGATGTGCGCGGGTGTCGCCGCTTCCCCATTCGGAAGAACCGACATTGCGTACGTCCCCTTTAAAATCGGGGAAGTTCAACAGCCAGTCATAGCATTCGCTGTTTACAAGGGCGGGATTATTCCAGTCATAATCCTGCTGGCTGTTGGGCGCAAAGTGAACGCTGCCGCACGCGGCTTTGCCTGGTGCGATCTTCTCATACTGCGTGAAGCGTTTCCATAAATTTTCTTCGCCGGTTAATTTACTAAAGGTCTTCTCCATGATCGATTCTGCTCGGTGTCCATATGCCTCCTCCATTTCGCCGAGATGTCTTTCATAGGAAAATCCCATCATGACAAAGCGCCGTTTGCTGGCTGATGTATTATTTAATGGATACGCGTTGCACCAGAATGCGCCCGGCCCGCCCATAATCGATTCGTAAAAACCTGCGTAGGGGAAACCAAAGATCCACACTTCGTCGATTTCATTCCGCGCCACGCGCTTCAGGATATTATATTGATTGATGATGGCATGGTAATCGACTTCCTGCGGTATGTGCGCCGGGGCTGTGCGATGCAGGACATCCATATAGGTTTGTGGGGTGTATCGGAACCCATCTGTCTTGGCAGGGAACTCATCCACATCCACGCGCTCAACGATCTGAAAGCGGGCCATCCCGCCGCTGACCTCGGTCATATCCACCATAAAGCCGGTGATCAAATCTGACGTGCGGAACCATTTTTGTTGTTGAGAGAGGGTCATCCCTGTCGTTTTATCCATGACGGGGTCGTACACCAGCAGGAGAACCTTGCTCTGTGTGATCTGAGCAGGCTCTGTGGCGCTATCCGCTGGATATTTGGCAGGCATGAAAAGTTTGAGAAGCGAACTTAAATTACTGGGCATGAATACTCCATTGGATCAAGGCATGTTCAACGCGAAATAAACCTGACCGTCCACTGCCAGATATAACACATGATTTGGGCTGACAGTTACAGCGCCGACCGGTTCGGACGGGAGCGAGTTGGCTGCTCCCGTGGTTGGGCGGAACTGGTTTTGCAATTCAAGCGAACGCGCTGAAAAACGTAATACGCCCTGTGTATCTGCATCCAATAACAGGATGGATTGATCCGGGGGGGCGGCAAAAAGCATCTGTGTGAAGTGTGCTGTATCGAACAGGTCAATATCCTGATACGCCTTAAATGGATTGATCAGAGGCAGCGGATCCTGGCATTGTGATGAATTCGATACAAGGCGGCTGTATGAGCATTTGGAGAGATGCCCGTCAGCATGGAGCATATACAATTCATCGCCGGATATGATGAAATCAATTACATCCTGAGTCGGGGTTTGCTGGCCAAAAAAGAAATATGGGCGGTCCACATAGGTTCCGTCTTTTCCGTTATAGACCCATACGGCCCGCGCGGGCGAATCCAAGACATACAGATTACCACTGTCCAGGGTGAAGGCTGTAACGCGTCCCCAGTTTGTATCCGGCGGGGGCAGGGGAATGGCTTGAGCCACCTGTCCGGGTGCACAATATAAAAGATTGCCACCCGCATCAATACCAAGCATAGTGGCGTTGATGAAGTTCAGCCCCGGCAATGCCATAATATCCACCAGCGGACCGACAGTGTAATTGCCATAAACGCCCGGTCTGCAGTTAAAAGTTGTATCCAATTGAAAGCCGCGCCCGCCGCCGGCTGGAGAGGCCTGCAGCACTTCTCCATTGGCTGCGTTGAGCAGGAAGATGTCTGTTTCATTGGCAGCCATGCGGCTGACATCGATGCCCAGTTTACTGCTGAAAGCAGGATTGAACTGCATGCGCGTAATGCCAAGCAGTTCATCGAGATTGGTTTCGGCTTCCTGACGGAGGGTGATCGAATCTGAAGTTTCGCGGTGTGATTCGGCGATCTCCACATTAAGCAAAACATTTTCCCAGGCGATGCGTTCTTCCACAGGATTGCTAAGGGCAACCGCCTGATCACGCATTTGCTGGGCCTGCCTAAAATAGGTATCATATTGTTCACTGCGTCCATAACGCAGATAGACCACGCTTGCAATTGCAACCACAATCAAGGGAATCAGGATCGCCATGAAAATCATCCAAGTGGAGGAAGGCACCGAAGGTTCAGTCGCCTCGGCATTGGGCAGCAGGCGCGGGAGGAAATTCCTGAGTTTTCCCCCAAGGGTACCGCTCAAGCGGCGCGTGGATTGGATGCCGGTTGCAATTGCCTTCGCAGTCTGCCGCGTCCGCATGGATGGTTCACGCGGGGGCACGGGCTGCTCCGCTTTTTCAGATATGGAAATGGTTTTTGCTTCAAGAGTATCTTCGATCTCAAGGGCAGTTGTTGGCTCCACGGATTCGTCTGTCTCATGTGACTTGGAATACTGAGCTCTCGGAATGGATACGGGAAAGTCGCGCGGGGAGGTGTAAGTTGGTTCTTGCAGGATTGACTCTTCCTGTTGCGGCGGGATGGCATATGCCGAAGGTTGCAGAAGATGCGATGGTAATTCGGCAGCAGGATCCGATTTGTCCTGACTGGTATCGGAGGGCCGAGGCGTGGATTCTGCTTTCTCACGACGAGACAGGTTCGAGATTAAAGAAGGAGGCGCTGTTTCATCTTTTTTCTTTTGTTCAATTAATTCGGCAGTCCCCTTTAATAAATTCAAAGCGCCTGTGCCTTCGGTTGCCTGAATCAACACTGCGTTTAAATCTTCTCTTGTCAGTGTGGAAAGGCGGCGGCGCATCGCGTCCAATGAAGATGGGTGGGAGTCATTCAAAGTGCTTTCCCAGGCGCCGGGCGCCTTTCCAAAAAAGAGCATGCGCTCTCCGGCATTCAAAGAGACTTGGGCATAATAAACATTCGTATTCTGACTTATGCCCAGTCCCTTGCCCGATCTGCCAGGTTCGTGGATGTGGCGCGTTTCATTTTTCCCAAACCAATAAACATGCATGGGGCCGCTCATTGAAAGCGTGCACTGCGAGTCACGCAATACAGCGAGGGTGAGCCAGCCATTTGCATATTGGCCTCGGCTGCTGGTGGACATGTTGCGCTCGAGTAAAACCTTGTTTACATTTTCTGTTGCGACACGCAGTGCACTGGTAAGCGACCCCGAGGTTTGATAAAAAATATTTGCAGCATCCTGCGCCACTTGCATATATTCCGCTGCCGAAAAAACAGCATTGCCTGTCAGCAGCAAATACACCACCAGCCTGTCCTGCGTGCGGATACGCACCGCGGTTTGCGGCGGTTTTTGCACAAGCAAACCAGGCAGGCTGGCAATTTCCTGTCCAACGATGCGATAGAGAGGTATAAGAGTAATGTCAAGAGCCATGTAAGAATAAACCTTAAGCGCCTATCAAAGTATGCGTCCTGCTTCATTATACTGGTAAAATTCGGCGGCTATGGAATACACACTTCATAAAAATTTTTCGGAAATAAATGCGCAAGAGTGGAACGACTTGTTGAAAGACTCGGTCAGCAACACACCTTTTTTGCGTCATGAATATCAACGCACCTGGTGGGAGCATCGCGGCGGCGGCGAATGGCAAAATGCAGAGCTCATCCTCATTACTGCGCGTGAAGACGGTAAACTCATCGGCATTGCGCCTCTTTTTACCTCAGAATACGAAAACCGACCTGCGCTTCTTCTAATTGGAAGTATTGAAATTTCCGATTACCTGGATTTGATCGTTCGGAAGGATGACCACGCAAAATTTATCACAGGCTTGCTGGACTTTCTCGCCTCCACCCTGGCCGATAGTTGGACAGGCCTCGATTGGTATAACCTCCCCGATTCATCTCCGACCCCCGCCGCACTCAAAGCCGAATCCACACAACGCGGCTGGACTCATCTCGAAGAGATTTATCGCCCCACGCCGCGTATTGCCCTGCACGGCGACTTCGATGAATATCTCTCCCGCGTGGAAAAGAAGCAGCGCCACGAGATCCGCCGAAAAATGCGTCGCGCTGAAGAAAGCGGACGGGGTGTGCGCTGGTCCATCTCAGATATGGCTGATCCCGAGACTGAAATCGATTCCTTCTTAAAACTTATGGAACAGGATCAAAACAAGGCTGGTTTTCTGCGTGAACCCATGCGCGCTCAAATGCGGGCAGTCATCCGTACTGCGCATGATAATGGCTGGTTGTGGCTTGCCTTTCTCGAAGCGGACGGCCAACGCATTGCGGCGGCTCTTAATTTCGACTATGACAATAAATTATGGGGATACAACGCCGGCGTCAATCGCGATTTTATGGATCTTTCCCCAGGCTGGATCTTGTTAAGTCATGTATTGCAGTGGTGCTGCGATAACAACCGCACCGAATTCGATTTTATGCGCGGTGATGAAGAATATAAATACCGCTTTGGCGCGGTCAATCAATATGTAATGAGGGCGAAGGTGGACAGATCGTAACAAAAATGAAATAAGGACGCGCCCCAACCATGGAGGCAGCTGCTCTAATTCCCATTCACCACATCCTGCATAATCATTTGATATTGATCCACAACTTTCTGTATATCAAAATCACGCGACTTTATAATACTGGCTTTACGGAATTGCAAAAGAATTTCAGGCCTGGATATAAGTTCGCGCAAGGCTTGCGAGAAAGCCGTCTCATCCTGCACTTCGATCAAATAGCCATTCCTAGCATGATCCACCAAGTCTATAAACCCGCCAATCCTGCTGGCCACGATGGCAAGTCCTTTTGCAAGCGCCTGCACACCGACAACAGGCAATCCCTCGGAAGAGGATGGCATGAATAAAATATCGCTTTTCGAGAATTGATGCAAAACCTCATCAGGCGTAACCCAGCCGGGCAGGTTAAATCGCTCAGACATGCCCTGCTTCGTAATTTCCTGTTTTATATCTGCTAACATGGGGCCATCCCCCAACATGGAGCATGTCCAGTTAAGGTCTTTGAGTTGGGAAAGGATCTTCACAATGATAATTGGATTTTTCTGCGGCACAAAACGCCCTGCAAAGACAAGCTGAGGAGGCTTGTTCAATTCGATTTCAGCAGGAACAAGATGTAATACATCCGCGCCGTTTGGAATCACCTGAATATCCACAGAATAATGTTTCAGCGCCAGTTGACGCGTGAACTCGCTTACAGCAATTACTTTTTTTGCGCGCCTCCAAATAGGTTTCGTGAATGGCTTAAGCCAACGGAACCAATTACCCGTTTTCTCCGGAACGGCATCAGGGACATCTCCCAGATGCGCAGTCAAAATATAAGGAATACCGGATAATATAGACAAAGCCCATGCGAGTGCGCCAGATGGGACAGCAAAGTGGGAGTGAATGATCTCGGGGCGATAAAGGTAAATAAAACGGAGCCCGGCCCAGAGTCCCGCGAGAACGAAGGCTAACATGGTGGTAAAAGTTGCGCGGAAGAATTCAGTCCGAAAAGAAGAAATCCTGATTACGCGGACCCCATCCGCATTTTCGCGAAAAGGAAGCCCCTGCATATGCGCTGTAAGGACGGTAACATCATGACCCCGCGTAGCAAGTTCCCTGCAAATATCGTAGGCGGCTCTACCACCGCCGCCGCCGATGGGTGGAAATTCATAAATGACTGTGAGTATACGCATGAAATTATTTTAGTTTGAAAATGGGTCTTTACAAGATGGATGGCCGGAACGCGGCTCAAAGATCTGCAAATTTATTGAATTGAGCGATTCGATAGGTTCATAAGCGCACAAAAGCGGTGCGCCAATATAACGTACCCATGCATTGTTCTCTTCTGAAAATGCACCTTTCTTCCTGTTATGTATTTTTTGCCCTTCAACAATAATGAATGCAAAGCGGCGATCTTGAATATCTGAATAAAACTGTTCCAAATATTCATAATTACCAGACATTGCCATTTCCATCAATTCGAGCTGTTCATATTCAGGGATCAAAGGAATGTTTTTTAATTCATTAAATGTTAATAGCTGGCGCTCTGTAATAAACAGGGCTTCGCCACCATCAATGTCAACATCCGAAAGGGTTTGTTGGAGTCTTTGGATATTATTTTCTACATTGACCTGGTCATACGAATGAAAAAAACCAATCTGCGGAAGCGCGAATCCAAGCGGGACAAGTAACGCTGCCACGCCCCATTGGAAATTCCCCCAGCTCGGGCTTGACTCACTGTCGCCGACGACGCGTCCTGCAAGAATTGAGGTGGCTAGTAACGCAAGCATAACGAGGAAGGCATCCATATTATGAAGATCGCCGCCGCCGCCGATTTTTATACTGACAACAAGTCCGCCGAGAAAAAGTACAAGTAGTAGAGTCAGGAGAGCAAGCCAGCGCATGGGATGTAAATTTGCAAGTTTCCCACGCAGCATTTGAAAAAGAGCAATTCCCAATGGAGCAGAGACAATCAATATAGCCGGCAGAATACCCAACGGAAATGTACTATTGGGAAGCAGACGATTCCAGAGCAGGTCGGATGTGAAGCTTGAGCCAAAGGCACGAATATCTGCGTTCCCTGAAATTTCAATATAAGCAAATTGAGAAATAAGCGCTGTACCAACCCCAACCACACCCAAAAGAAAGGGATGCACCCAATAATGCCAGCCCTTTCCTGCCAGCGGCGTTTCAAGTACGTAAATGGCAATCGCCAGCATGGCTGGGACAGGAAACCAATTCACACGGCTGATACCTGCCCAGATTGAGGCAAGGAATACAAACAGGAATGACCGCCAGGGATACCTTATCGAAACACCAGCCAAAACAAGGATGACACAAATCTGAAGATGATAATAGACTGCACCCTGCAAAAAATACAAAAATGCCCATGAATATACCAGGATATTTATCCAGCCTTTCAAATACATTCGGCGAGTTAACAAAGTGGCTGAAGCGGAAGTAAGACCAATCCACAGCAGGGATTGCCACAGGCGATGAAACCAGAGCGGTAAACCATCAATCAGAAAAGGAAGCGACATTAACAAATATCTTGAGGGATGTAAAAATGGGTATGGGATTTGTGCTTGATACAGGGATTTCGCAAAAAATAATGAAGCATAATAATAGCGGCTGGCCTCAGAGTAGCCAATAGAAAAGGGATCATCAGAGATGATAGTGAGATGTCCATAGGTCTGATAGACCAGTCCCTGCAGGAGTATTGCCGCCGCAAACAGTGAATACCACTTATATCCACTCATCAATTTTAAGCCAAAAGTCTGTAGGAGACTTGCCCAAAGGAAAACCCAAAAAATGGGCATTAACTGAGGAAGTATACTGCCGAATAAAATCAACCGTATTACCCAGATAAGAGAAAAGCCAAAAATAACCAATACGAGCCCGAATAACTTTATGAGTTTTTTTGCGGGGTTAATTTCCAATCCATCCATCCAGCAAGAAATGTGTTCCAAAAACACCTGACGAAGTATGAATGCGCCAGCGACAATATTAATTACGAATATTGCTAATAGGAAAACCCATCTAGAATGCCAGAGAATAATCCCCAACTCATTAGCCTGTTGTATGGTTTGAATAATCGCAAAACCGCTTAACAGAATGCTGGACCAAATAAATGTTTGCAGGAATTTTCTTGAAGATATAGGTTCCATTTTTTCATCCTTACAAATCAATTGGGCATCGATGTCTTATTATTCATTGCGGCAAGAATGGACGGTAAAAAGAACGCTCCAGGAAGACTCGTGATAATAAACAAAGCACGCACCAACACGGCAATGGCCAGACTTTCTGAATGGTCAAGTCCGCCAATCTCTGAGAGTAGGAATGTCAGTGAAAGTTCCTGAACGCCAAATCCATTGACAGAGATGGGGATTAGAGTAACGAAATAAGTGAGGCTCCATAATCCAGCGATCAACCAGTAGGAGACATGACATCCCATGCCAATGATGAGCAGAAATATCGCCAGAAAAATAAAAAGCATATTGCCAAATGTCGATAAAAACGAGACAAATAAAGCCAGCGGTCTTTTAAACCAGATCACAAATACATCATAAGTGCGTTTTACAAATTCAATACCTTTTTGAAACAAGCCTGCAAATGAAATGGATTGCAAGCCTCCGCTGCCAAGTGGAAAAATGGCGATCAAACCCAAAGGCAGAGTAATGATCATTCCTGCCATGCCAATCAAACGGTCCGCTACTAGCGAGGCGAGGCAGATGGCACGATCAAATCCCAATTGCATCCCGCCCGCAAGGCGGACAGCATCCCCGCCAATGGTTGTCGGCAAAAAATTCGATGAGAAGAGGCCTGTAAATGTTAGCATGGCAGTGCGCCAAAATGATACTTCCACGCCTGCAGAGTGTAATAGAACGTGCCAGCGATTAACAACCAATAACCGTGATATAAACATGACAAAAATACCTGCAAGGAAATACCAGATTGAAACCCGCTTCAATGCAGCCGTGATCTCTTCACCGCTTTCTTCTTTTAACAAAACCACCAACAGGGTAACAGCCAAAAGACTTCCCGCCGACTTTGCAATTGTTTGACGATTTTCATGCAGCCATTTAATCACGAGGAGCATGCTCCAGGTTAAGCATGGTACGAATAGTATAGGTTGGTTTTCGCTGGGATTCGTGATAGGTGCGAACAAGCAATTCCGCGATCAACCCCATCAATATGGATTGAAATCCCATGATAAAGAACATGGCGCTCATTTGCAAGAGTGGTGAATTGGCAATGGCGACAGCAAAGAACAATCGCCGCACAAAGAGATAGGACATGATCAAGGCGCTAATCATCATTAAGAAACTGCCTGCGCCGCCAAAGAGATAGATCGGCTTCGATGCATAGGAAACCAGAAACTTGACTGTAAACAAATCCAGCACAACTTTAACGGTTCTTTCCAGTCCATACTTGGTCTTTCCAAATTCGCGAGGGTGGTGGCGGACGGGGACTTCAGTGATATGCGCGCCAACAGAATTGGCGTAGACTGGAATAAAGCGGTGCATCTCGCCATATAGGCGGAATCCCTCGAGAACATCGCGGCGATAGGCTTTGAGTGTGCAACCATAATCATGCAAATGCACACCTGTCACATTCGAGATCAGCCAATTGGCAAGCATGGATGGAAAATTACGTGTGACCGCATTATCTTTTCTTTGCCTTCGCCAGCCGCTGACGAGATCATATCCTTCATCCAATTTGGCGAGCATCATTGGAATGTCTGCAGGGTCGTTCTGCATATCCGCGTCAAGCAGGACGATGATCTCGCCCTGTGAATAGTCCAACCCTGCAGCAATGGCGGCGGTCTGCCCGAAATTGCGGCGGAAGGAGATCACACGGATATGCTCAGGGTCTTTTTCGGCATATTCCTTCAGGATGGATAGACTTTTGTCGCTGCTGCCATCATCCACCAGGATCAGCTCCCATGACCGATCAAGGGCATTCATGGTTTCATAGATTGCATCAAACAGGAGCGGGAGATTATCCTGTTCGTTATAGACCGGGATCACAAGTGATAGATTCATTCTTTCCTCTTAAAAATACGAAGGCGTGTGTTTTCCAGACAGGATGTTCCAACGGCTGTTGACGTGTATTCATCAAACTCTGTGGGGGATAGAAATTCTTTCCAGCCAGGGTAGCGTTCCTCTTCAAGGATAAAGAAATCTGCGCTTGCCTTCCACTCAGCATCCATTTCATCGTTCCAAAATCCATATTTAAATAATTCAGACGTATCCCCGCCTCGGAAGTATGAATAACCATTATTGATCTGCGCAGGAAATATCTTAACTCCCGGCAGATATAGCAAAGGCACTGTTGAAAGCCCGCCATTCCAATAAACCACACTTCCAGCGGGAATAATGCTTCTTAAGTGTTCTCCAATTTTCTCGTTTGCCAAAATAACATTTGACTTGCAGTCAGGTTTCCCGTAGGAACCACTTATAATGGGAGAAAAAAAGATGACGGCTATCAAGAGACTTGAAACATAAAATGCACCAAAATTTGGTCCGTTTGAAGCGCGCCATGCTCTTCGCCACCATGTATATATAAGAAATATAAAAAGAAAGCCAACGCACAAACCCAATAACGCCGATGCATATTTTTTCGCCGAATTGAGATCAAGATTAAATCCGTATGACAATATATCCTGCCATGTAATAAATCCTGGCAATATCTTCTGGTCGCGCACCCGAGGAGCAGGGAGATTTAACGCGAATGAGCCAATATCTTCAAATGCGGAGTACCCAATACCTGAAAAAAGAATGAGTGATAATGTGACCAATATGAATTGCGTAAAAACCGGTACATGCCAGTTCCACGATTTTACAGAGACGACCACTAACAAGATACCGGCAATATTAAAAAAAGCAATATAATTTTTAAAACAAAAAACACAATAATCCTGCACTATTGCGGCATTGAAATGCATATACAACAATCCCCAAAACAAAGCAATAAGAGCTAACCCGATGCGAAATTCAACGATTGATCTCCATCTACTGGGCCTGACCCACAACAGAAAAGCAGCAATACTGCCAAATAATGCAATAAAATGAAAACGGAATGCCTGAAAAATTGAAAGCAATCGGGATGTCACTGATATTTCTGGATTCCAGACAGATACCCCGCCTCCCCCATACAGGACTTCTGATGGAATATTAATGTGCGGCACCCAGTACCACAATTGAAGAATATCCGGCCAATAAATATAGAATGTATAAGCCACCACCAGTGCTCCAGGGACAAAGAGCCAAAAAGCCCTGCACCCATGCTGCCAAAAGGCATAAACAATCAGCAGGGGCAGAACAGGTAGCATATTTTGACGCACCAGCATCATCAACCCAGCCAGCACGCCGCTCAAGATCAACTGCCAGGACGGGCGTTTCTCCCCCAATACAAATGCAAGCGACCATGCCAGCATACAGGCTATTGTGCTTTGAGTTGCACCCATGCTATATATTTTAATGATCGCTGAACTGGATGCAATCGCCCAAACAGCGCCAACCGCCAACCATCTTCCTCCAAGCCGCCGTGCTGCCACCCATGTACCTGCCACAGCCATGAAACCAAAAAAAACAGCCAAAAAACGCCCCGTTCGCAAACCCGGACCAAAAAATAATTGCACATATCCCGGGATCAAGAATGCCAGCGGCGCTTTGTTTGTGGAGATTCCCGGGTCAAACGGATGGTACTGACCAGTAGCAAACAAAAAACCTTTAAGTAAATATGCGCCTTCGTCCAGATCAGAAATGGTGGTATATGCATATAATACCGCCTGAGCCAAATATACGCCCATCCCCAGAAAGGCAAGAAAATCCACTGTCCGAGTGGGCCACTTTCGCACATGAATTAAAAACCGGGGCTGCTTCATAATAGCCTAAAACTATAACCCAGCTATCCCTTTTTTAAACGCGCCAGATCAGAAGCCACCATCATCTTCACAAGTTCTTTAAATGAAACCGCCGGTTCCCACTTTAATTCAGCTCGCGCTTTTGACGGATCGGAGATCAGTAAATCCACTTCCGCTGGACGGTAAAACTTTTCATCCATGACAACATATTCCTTGTAATCCAGATCCACATGCGAGAAGGCAACCTCACAGAATTCACGCACGGCATGGGTCTCACCGGTGCCGATCACATAATTGTCCGGATGGTCCTGCTGAAGCATCAACCACATCGCCTCCACATAATCGCCGGCAAAGCCCCAGTCACGCTGGGCTTCAAGGTTGCCGAGACGTAATTCCTTCGCCATTCCAAGCTTAATCTTCGCAACGGCATTTGTAATCTTGCGGGTGACAAATTCCATGCCGCGGCGCGGGCTTTCATGATTAAATAAAATACCAGAAGTTGCAAACATATCAAACGACTCGCGGTAATTGACCGTGATCCAGTGGCCATACACCTTCGCCACCCCATACGGACTGCGTGGATAGAAAGGCGTGTCCTCTTTTTGCGGAACTTCCATCACCTTGCCAAACATTTCGCTCGAAGAAGCCTGATAAAAACGGATTTTTGGATTCACAAACCGAATGGCTTCCAAAATACGGGTTACGCCAATTGCCGTGACGTCGCCGGTCAATGCAGGCTGATTCCATGAAGTCGGCACAAAAGACTGCGCGGCGAGGTTATATACTTCAGTGGGCACGTGCTCTTCCAGCAGGGAAAGCAAAGAACCCTGATCCTGCAAATCACCCTGAACGACGGTAATATCATCCACAATATGTTCAATGCGCTCGTAATTTACCGTACTCGAACGGCGCGCAACACCGATTACACGGTAACCCTTTTTCAACAACAACTCGGCAAGGTATGAACCGTCTTGTCCGGTAATTCCTGTAATAATGGCAGTGGGCATAAAATCTCCTAATTCAAAATTCAGTGACTGAATTGTACACTATATCAAATACGCCGTCTCCGGTCACACCATATACCCCAAACAAGGATCACACCCCACAGACCAAGAATGACGGTCACCATTTCCGCAAACGGCAATTGCGGCCCAATATGCAAATAACGGTTTGCATACCATTGACCAAATACTGCCACAAAAGCAATCTCCATCGCAATCACACGCAGGCACCACGCATTCCTCGTCTCCCGCCACCAAACCCACACATTTCCAGCCAGGATCGCCTGCCATAAAAACAGGATCGCCCGATAGCGCGGATTATCCCATTGATCGCCACCGCCGCGCAAAGCTGTCAACAAAACCCATACCCATACCACAAGACTTAACCACATCAACAGCTTCCGCTCCTTTTCCGCGCCTACACCTGCCGAGGCGGAAAAAGTGAGGATCAAAGCTGGTAGTAAAGTGTACCAGCCCACAGCACGCAGGATGCCAATGATTCGCCAGATGGATGTTGTTGGCACAATAAATATCGCAGGCAAGACAGGCTGCAAAATGCCGTATAGCGTCACAAAAGGCAAACGCAACCATTCGGGCATTTCATCGAATAGTTTTTGCACCCAACCCGAACCGCGCTCCAATTGATATACATCCCACTTGACTGCTTCGCGCATGAAATTGTTAATCACCCCAATCGGAGACCCTCCACCCAAATTTCCCTGCCGATCCAAAGCGGACGAAAGGATCAATAAACCGGCAATGAACACAAGGACAGTAATTACAACCATCCACCGCGAAATGCGCCCACGCTCACTGGTGAAATAGTGCCACCCGAGAAAAATGACCAAAGTTACCAACGCTACAGACGGCGAGACCAGCAGCATACCCACAATTCCAAGGCTTATCCACAGAATTGCCTGGCGGTTCAGCAGCCCCGAACGGCGTGCTGAGCCTGTCGAAGTATGCTCCTTGAGGGGTTTATCGCGAAGTCCCTGAAAGGGGGAACCGCGAGTACCGCCCCAATTCACAAATCCCCACAATGCAAACGCAGTGCACGCCATCAAATAAGGTTCACGCATGGCAGAACCGCCAAGCAAGACACTTTCAGGATAAAGCGCAAAGACCCAACCTGAAGCGAACGCGACCTTTGTCCCCCACTCCTGTGAGACTGCCTTCCATAAAAACGGAACACCCAATGCCCCCATAAAAGCGGATAGTAACACCAGCATCAAGACACGATGCGCATCAGGCGAAAGATAACGATAGATCAATGCGCTGAAGGCCAGCAGGCCACCATATTGATCGTATGCAAATTTTTCGTTGAAGGCATCCGTGATCGGGCGATCGGAACCCGCCAACTCCCAGGCCTGTGCGTCACGGCGATGTGCATCAGTGTAGACAAAACCTGCACTTTGATCCTCATCAACATAGCCATAGACCGGAAGCGCGAGGTAAGTGGCAACGCCTCCGGAAAAACGTAAAACGAAGGCCAGTGCGATCATCCATGCCAAAGTCTTTCCACCGCCCGCCCATCTTGCCGACACAGTAAGCAGCGAGGCGCAAAGCAAAAAGAGAAAAGAAAAGCCCAGCCAGCCAATTATCCAATTTCCAGGTTGAAGCGAAGCGAGAAGCGCTCCCATCCCAAGCGAGGATGGTGCAATCCACAGAAAATCACCTTGATTCAAGTTCTTCATATCCTCACTTTTACCACAAATTCAGTATATGTAAAAAAATTCTACATCCGATGATTGTATACACTTTTGCGTCAGGTGGAAAAAAGCTGCTTTAAAAAATGGGTATGCTGAAATTAAAATTGAGTTCAAAGAAAAATTTCCCGCGATATTCTTCCCGCTTTGACATACACTCGCGCGCGGCGCGTAAATGTCATCTGCGGAAGATGCACCAATTCAGGCCGCCAAACCTCGCTGATAGGTTTAGGCGGGGGAAATGGCTTGTCCTGCATAGACACCGTGATATTCCTCGGGTAAAAGCCCTGCAATATAGCGCATGACCAAATCTGCATTGCGTTGACGCGCTTCTCTTCTCTCCATGCCTTTTTGGGTCATTGGTGGAAAGCGAATGAGTTTGCCAATCCGCATTTCAAGGTTGGGCATTTCTCCGCGTTTCGCACGCTGCCAAAAATCATCGGTTGTGCCAACCAACCCAACAGGAACAACGGGTACCTGCGCATGTTCGATGATATATCCCACCCCCGGCATGGCACGGCGCATGGCCGGCTCATGAGAACGTCCGCCTTCCGGCGCAATCACCAACGGATGTCCCGCCTTTAGAATCGCCAAAACCTTGTCCAGCAGCATACGGTCATAATCGCCGCGATGAACAGGGATGACACCATACATCGAAAGCAGTGGACCCTGTCCCTTTTTCTCAAATACATCCGCGGCACCGATCACCTCGGGTTGTTCGGGCCAGAAGGAAACCAGCAGAGGCGGATCAAAAATCGAGATATGATTCATCGCAATCACATACGGTTTGCCAAACGGAATATTTTCCCTGCCTAAAACTTTCACATGTCCCAGAATATGGAACAAGGTGCGAATGATGGGGCGCAAAAAAATCCGATTGGCTTGAATATGAAAGGGAATGCGATAGGGTTTCATTTGGTACTGTCTTTCCAATATCACACCGCTGGAAATGGCGGCGTAGGTATTTGGATTATTTCTTTATTTGCACAATTCCAATACGCGCGCAAAAACCTGGTCTGCATCCAATTTGTCCGAGTCGATGATGACCGCATCAGCAGCCGGGCGCAGCGGGGCAACGGCACGAGTGGAATCAACGTGATCACGCTCGATCACTTTTTTCAGGATCTCGTCGTAATCGGCCTTGTCGCCGCGCGCAATAATCTCATCATACCTGCGCCTGGCACGCTCTTCAGCGCTCGCATCCAAATAGACCTTTAGGTCCGCTTCCGGTAAAACGACAGTGCCTATATCCCTGCCAACCATGACCACCTTGCCGCGCATCCCAATGCGACGCTGCTGCTCGGACAACGCCTGACGCACACCCGCATACGCAGAGACAACCGAGACATTCGCATCCACATCAACGCCGCGCATATCCCAGGTCACATCTTTTTCGCCGATGACAATGTCATAAGCGCGGCCATCGTCTTTTGAAGACGGACGAATATCTATTTGCGCTTTCTGCGCCAGTTCAGTGATCCCGGCTTCATCGCGCAGGTTCATATCATGCTGCAACGCGATCCATGTGACGGCGCGGTACATGACGCCTGTATCAAAAAAAAGGTAACCGAGCGAGTCAGCCAGTTTTTTTCCGAGTGTGGACTTGCCCGATGCGGCTGGACCGTCGAGGGCGATGATGGAAGGGGGTGATGTTTTTGTCATTTTTATTTATCGAGGAAGAGATCATCACGCGCCCACAGGATAATGGTTTCACCTGTCTGCGGCATTTCGCGCAAAGTAATCCAGCGGATCCAATCATTGGGCAATGCAGCGTTCCATAGTGGAGTTTGCCGCCAGGTAAAATCCTGTCCGCGATAGGCGGAGACGAGGACAGGGTCGGTTTGAGGGGGTGTGACGATAAAATACGGGGCGCTGGAAATATCCAGAGATTCAACATCACTTACGGAATGTTCCCGCAGCGCCCATTCAAGCGCAGGAGAATTTATGCCCATAATCACAACAGGCGCGGAAAATTCATTCCCCACGCCGAATTCTGAAATTTCACGAACCGTAGCTTGCAGCAGGTCTGCCTGCATGGGCGTCGACGAAGACCACCAAAACTCTGGATGAGCCAGTCCGCGCAAGCCTGCCGAGCCGAGCGTGCCGCCCAAACCAAGTACACCCAGCACGAGCGTCAATCCCCACACACCGCCGAGTCTTGCCGTACGTATGGACCAGCCCGCTGCCACCAGCAGAAGGCTCAGCACAAGCAGGATCAAGGCGCTGATCAACAACCAGATGCGCATCACATATTCACGGGAATTCACAGGAAGCCAAACCAGGCCTGTAAAATCCAGCCAGGCAAAGAGCCAGA
>CAZEGE010000069.1:317-18364 GCA_964511765.1 uncultured Anaerolinea sp. | reverse complement strand
CGGCGGGGACATTTCTACTTTGGAAAATAGGTGACATTTCTACTTTGGGCTAACACAGGTGATTGTTCAAGTGTTGGTAAAGAGGTGATTTAATGGGTTTTGCGGAGTGGCCTGACGAGCTTTGTGCGCGGCAAGGTGGCGAGAAGGATCGCATCCAAGGCAGAAGTCCTTGAGCGGATGGCTGAACTCGGTCTGACCGACTAGACGCCGTACCCTTTTGGGGTTGACACTGCTACTCATCGGTGGACATGTTTTTGAGAATTGTGCACCTTTTATTTTTACCCAACCGCTGCAAAAAAGAACAAAACAACTACAACGATAAATGCTATCGAAATTGATATTTGATATATTGCGGCACGTCGAATTCGAGACACATCATCGTAAACATAAGATAAGGATTTAGCCATTGGATATGCGCCTGAAATGATTGCAAACAATCCTTGATAGATACCAATACCAGTGGAAAAAGCGACCGATATGGGGTAAAACCTAATTCCATAATTTAAAACTGCCCAATTGTCGAGCCTTGGCCAAAGGGGCACAATTGGCAACACCATTACACCTAAAAGCCGGAAAACACTAAACGCCATGTATTTGGATTTAATGCCAGTAAACTCAGGAGAAATTTCTACTATTTCTCTTTCAGGAAACCATTTTTTTGAGGGGAAGCCCCATAAATACCAAATTCCAACAGGAATAGCAACCATTCCCCAATACCACAACATAAATTTGTAATTATGCGTCAGTATGAAAAAAGGATTGCTGCTTTTTCCATGTCTTATACCCATAAATGAAAATGTCTGTAAAACTTGCATGAATTTCGCTTAGTTCTCAGACTCATTTACAGAGACATACAATAATTTGCATTCCTGCAAATCTTCTTTGGGGGAATAACCTAATCGGCTTCCTTATTAACGCAATTCGGTAATCGTTCCCCCTTCAACCCGGCGATCAAATTCTGCGCGGACATAAACGCCATCATGTCGCGCGTCTGTTTGCTGGCGCTGGCGGTATGCGGGACAATAATGCAATTATCCAATTCTAAAAGCGGACTATCCAACGGCAGTGGTTCAGGGTCGGTCACATCCAGCGCGGCGGCAAAAATCTGGCCTGATTTCAAGGCGTTGTATAAATCGGTTTGGTTTAAGACAGGTCCGCGTGAAGTATTGACCAAAATTGCATTTGATTTCATTTTCGATAAAGTATCTGCGTTAATAAAATAACGCGTTTCGGGGGTTAGCGGCACGTGTACTGAAACAAAGTCCGATTCACGCAACAATGTATCCAGATCAACAGGCGAGGCGCCAAAGGCAGGCTGGGCGATTGGATCATAATAGATCACGTGCATGTCAAATCCCTGTGCGCGTTTGGCAACTGCCTGACCGATCCTGCCAAAACCGATAATTCCCAACGTGGCCCCGACAAAGTCCGCGCCGAGTAAGAGTTGCGGGCTCCACGTCTTTCACTTGCCTGCACGCAAGTACTTTTCAGCTTCCACGATCCGCCGCGCGGCACACATCAACAAGGCAAAAGCATGATCCGCCGTTGCATCTGTGAGAACGCCGGGCGTATTCCCGACACGCAGTTTGCGCGCCGTCGCGGCGGCAACATCCACGTTGTCTACGCCTACGGCCATATTGCTGATTACCTTCAAGCGCGGCGCGGCGTCCATTACTTCGGCATCGATTTTATCGGTCAGCAACGAAAGCAAGCCATCCACGTCACGCACGCGCCGCACGATCTCGTCATGAAGAGGCGGCAATTCATCCTGCCAGATATCGGCATCACAAAAATCGCGCAGGAGCGCAAGTCCCATTTCGGGGATGATACGGGTTACGAACACTTTTGGTTTCGCCATAGCCACAGTATACTGCAAGCATGGACACGCATCGTTTTCTAACTCACAGCCGGCAAGACCCGCGCGTGACGCGCATCCTTGCCGCGGCATTGGAGGCGGTTGAGCCGGGCAAACTGGTGCGAAACTATTTGCTCAAGAATCCCTTGCCTGAACACAAAAACATTTATTTATTGGGAATTGGAAAAGCATCCGAAGCGATGACCTTTGCCGCGGCTGAGACTTTGACTCACATCACAGACGCGCTCGCCATCACCAAGCACGCTTCAGGGCGGAATTTCGAGCGGGTCGCCGTTATCGAAGGCGGACATCCCATCCCAGATGAACGCAGTCTCGCGGCGGGACAGTCGGCGATGGAGTTTGCCTCGCGCTTGAACGAAGATGATTTGTTGATCTGTTTTATTTCAGGTGGAGGCTCTGCGTTAGTTACCCAGCCCGTCGAAAACATCACATTGCAAGATATGCAATCCTTGACATCTGAATTGCTATCCTGTGGCGCGACGATTGACGAGATTAACATTCTGCGCCGCCAACTGGACAGAGTCAAAGGCGGCGGGATTGCACGCGCCACCAAGACACACGTACTGAGTTTGATTCTCTCGGATGTGATCGGTAACCCGCTTGAGATCATTGCATCAGGACCAACCGTGCAAAGCAAAACTTTACGCGAAGATGGGATGCGTGTCCTGGAAAAATATTTCCTTCACCCCACTTCAAATATATTTGATGCAATTTCAGCCAACCAGATCCCATTTGATGAATCAATAGAAGAAAGAGTACAAAACGTAATCATCGGTGATATTCAAACAGCCGCGCAAGCCGCGCTGACTCAGGCAAAGCAGACAGGCTTTGAAACAGAATTATTATCTTTGAAATTACAAGGTGAAGCGCGTGAAATTGGCTTGCAAATGGCGGGGACTTTAAAACATGCCGCGCGAAATAAACAACATCCGTTTTGTATGATCGCGGGCGGAGAGACGACCGTCACCCTTCGACGCAGCTCAGGGCGGACTGGCAAAGGTGGGCGTAATCAGGAAGTAGCATTAGCATCTGTATATTCATTGGATGGCGTGAAAGATGTTTTGTTGATCTCGTTTGCAACCGACGGCGACGACGGTCCCACCGACGCGGCTGGGGCAGTGGTTAGCGGGGAAACCAGTCGGCGGGCGGAAATGCTTGGGATGGTCGCGGCAGATTGCCTGTCCAGAAATGACGCGTATACGTACTTTGAATCCATCGGCGACTTGATAAAGTCCGGTTACACCGGCACAAACGTTAACGACATCATCCTTCTGTTTGGCTTTTAGCTCAATCCTTGACGCGGTTTTTTTTTCGTGCTATCTTCACAATAGACTGACCAGTCGGTCCACAAACCATGAAAGCCAACTCTCCCGACCCTGTACAGGAAACTCGTGACCGCATCCTTGAAGCGGCTGTCACTGTTTTTGCCAACAAAGGCTACCACGATACCAAAGTGGATGATATCGTCAGCGAATCAAATACTTCAAAAGGGTCATTTTATTTCTACTTCCCCAGCAAACAGGATATTTTCCTCGCGCTCGTGGACAAATTCGCTAACCTGCTCGAAAGCAGACTGCATGACCGCTTCAAATCCGAGACCTCGGGCATGGCGCGCGTCGATCTGGCTTTACGCGTCTGTTTGGAGACTTTCGGCCAATATCGCGGATTGGCGAAGATTGCGCTCGTCCAGGCCACGGGTCTCGGACTCGCCTTCGAGGAAAAACGCCTTAAAGTCAACGAACGTTTTATCAAAATCATCAAGGAAAACCTGGACGAAGCCGTCGCCGACAGAAGCATCCCCCCTCTGGACACCGAAGTTGCCGCCTGCGCGTGGATGGGCGCGCTTAATGAAATCGTCCTGCGCTGGGTTTACACCGGACAACCCGACCCTCTCCGCGCCCTGCCAGCCCTGCGGATTTTTCTACTGCAAAGCGTGGGCGCCACGCTAAAAACCGGAGAATAATTTTGAATCGCATCGTCAATTACACCATCCCATTTCACCCCCATTCATTGACAGACTTCCTGCGCTTCGGTTCTGGCATGCAACGCTTCTACTTCGAGAGCAATCAATCACCCCTGGCCATTGCGGGGCTTGGTATTGCCGCGCAAATTTCCCATAACGGGGCTGATCGTTTCACAAATCTTGGACAATCTCTGGAAGATTTTTTTCAGCACATTATCTGTGTCAACGAATCGGACGCCTTGCCGCGCCCTGTATTGCTCGGAGGCGGTTCATTTTTCGATCAAACAGAACACGGCGTCTGGGCTTCGTTTCCGCAAGCCGCACTGACCCTCCCGCGCTACGCTCTGATCCGCGTCAAGGGCGAATTCTTCTTTTCCGTGAATCAATTGTCGGTGGAGAATGAATCGCTGGCGGACACATCCCGACGCGCCCGACGCGAAGCCGAATCCTTGCTTGCCCGCCTCGCATCAACCATCCTCCCCATGCCATCCATTCCCGATGAAATCACCAGCATCGAAACCTCCCGCAGAACATGGGAAGAAATCTTTCAACAATCCATCGCGTTGATCCGCGATCATAAACTCAAAAAGATCGTCATGGCTCGCCCGCTGCAAGCAGACGGCAACCGTCCGATGGACATCCCCGCGTTATTGGCTCATCTCGGCGAATCGTGCCCATCGTGTTTTCGCTTCCTGTTTGAATTTGCGCCTGGGATAACCTTCGCGGGTGGGACGCCTGAAAGATTGGTCGCTGTAAGTGGCGCGAAATTCACCACCACCGCAATTGCAGGCTCCATCCGCCGCGGCAACTACCCAGCAGAAGACGAAACACTCGGCCAGCAATTGCTCGATTCCGCCAAGGACCAAAGCGAACACACTTTCGTCCTCGATCAAATCCGTGAAAAAATGTTGTCGCTTACCGAATCGCTCAACATAGACTCTGTGCCAAAACTATTGCGCCTGCCCAATATTCAGCACCTCCGCACAGACATCACAGGCACGCTGCATGCGGATCGCAACATCCTCAACATCGTCGCCGCATTGCATCCAACGCCCGCCGTCGGCGGTGTGCCCGTGGAAGCCGCATTACGCGTCATCCGCGAACTTGAAGGATTCGAGCGAGGCTGGTACGCGGCTCCCGTCGGTTGGGTGGATGCGAACGGCGACGGCGATTTCGTCGTCGCCATCCGTTCAGGATTATTCCAAGGCAACACAGCCACCCTCTTCGGCGGGGCGGGCATCGTGGCCGATTCTGATCCGCAAAAAGAATGGGATGAAACGGGTTTGAAAATTCACTTCCTGCTCAATGCTATGCAAGGCGAACTGGTATGAACCTTGCCAACCGCAATACGATCTGGTCTGGCATCTTCGTCGCTGAGTTAAAAAAACTCGGCCTCGATTCTGTTTGTATCGCGCCGGGTTCCCGTTCCACGCCGCTAGCCATCGCATTTTCAGAAAGCGGCATCCACATCTACACCCACAGCGACGAACGTTCCGCCGCGTATTTCGCGCTTGGCCTCGCCCGCGCCGGCCGCAAACCGGTTGCGCTTGTTTGCACTTCCGGCACAGCCGCAGCAAATTTTTATCCCGCCATTGTCGAAGCCAATTACAGCGAAGTCCCGCTTCTCGTTCTTACCGCTGACCGCCCGGCTGAATTGCGCGAGAGCGGCGCCAACCAGGCCATCGACCAGCTCAAACTCTTCGGCGATCACGTCCGCTGGTTTGCCGATGTCCCCGCCCCCGATGCAAATTTTTCCAAACATCTATTTCGCTATCTGCAAACTCTCGCCGCGCGCGCGTTTGAAACCTCGCAATCGCCATTGCCTGGACCCGTCCATTTAAATTTTCCGTTTCGCAAACCGCTCGAACCGATTGACATTCCCAGCGACCGCCCCATGTGGATGGATGAACCGCTTCTTTCCGCCCTGGAAACTGCTCCCGCGCACTTGACGTTTTCTCGTCCCAAACTTTGCCCCACCCAGGAACAGATAGACCTACTCACCCAAGCCATTTCCTCCTCCCCGCGCGGACTCATTGTCTGCGGTCCGCGCTGTCCCGGTGGAGATTTTCCTTCACGATTAACTGAACTCGCCGCGCGAACAGGTTATCCCATCCTCGCGGACGCGCTATCAGGTCTGCGTTTTGGCGAACACGTCAACGAATCCATCCTCGGCGGCTACGATACCTTTCTTCCATTTACAAACGAATCTCTTCAGCCGCAATTGATCCTCCGCTTCGGTGACCTGCCCACCAGCAACGCGTTATCCGATTATCTCGACAGTTTCGATGACATTCCACAAATCCACCTCTCCGAAACCAAACGCTGGCGCGACGACCGTTTCCGTGTCACACACTCGATGTGGGTTGATCCGCTTTTATTGTGCGAATCTCTTTTAGGTAGGTCAGGTTTTCAATCAGACAAATCATGGCTACCCGCATGGACAAAACTCGAAAGAACAGTCTGGGATGAAATCAATGCCATTCGCACAGAACCAGATTTCGAGGGCGGCATCCTGCCGCATGTGCTGGATCAACTCCCGGCAGGCAACGGACTCTATATCGCAAACAGTTTGCCCGTGCGCCACCTCGATCAATTCACACAACCCGGCCGAAAGCCTTTGCATATTTTCGCCAATCGCGGCGCCAGTGGAATTGACGGCACGCTTTCAAGCGCGCTGGGCGCGGCGGCCTATTTGCCCGGGCTGGTCTTCGTCACTGGCGATTTATCGTTTTATCACGATATGAACGGATTGCTGGCATTCTCGCGCTGCGGAATCCGCGCCACAATTATCATCATCAACAACGACGGCGGCGGGATCTTCCAGCGCCTGCCCATCTCAAAATTTGAGCCGCCCTTCAAGGAGTTATTCGTCACCCCGCATGGACTGACCTTCGAACATGCCGCAAAACTTTATGGCATTAATTATGCCTGCGTTGAGCGTCTCTCACTATCATCCGCGCTTGAAAAATCTCTTGCTTCGGACAAATCAACCATCATCGAAATCCCCAGCGATGCAATGAAATTTGAAGCATTGAGAAAAGAATTAAATCACCGTGTCCGTGACGCGATATTCATGTCGTAACATAAGTCCAACGACATGAATGTCGTACTACAGAGGAATTATGAACTGGATCAAAGTCAAAGACTATCAAGACATCACCTACCATAAAGCGGACGGCATGGCGCGTATCGCCTTCAACCGGCCCGAACTGCGAAATGCCTTCCGCCCCGATACAATCAAGGAAATGATCGAAGCCTTCGAGAATGCCTGGGAAGATACACGCATCGGTGTAATACTACTCACCGGCAACGGACCCGCCAAAGATGGAAAATATTCCTTCTGCTCCGGCGGCGACCAGAAGGTGCGTGGAAGCGCCGGTTACGTCGGGGATGACGGCGTGCCGCGTTTGAATGTGCTTAAACTTCAACGCATCATCCGCAGTATGCCCAAGCCCGTCATCGCGCTCGTGGCGGGATACGCCATCGGCGGCGGACACGTCCTGCACGTCATCGCGGATCTAACCATCGCCGCCGATAATGCCATTTTCGGGCAGACAGGCCCAAAGGTCGGCTCGTTCGACGGCGGCTTTGGGTCATCTTATCTGGCGCGTATCGTCGGTCAGAAAAAAGCACGCGAAATTTGGTATCTCTGCCGCCAATACAACGCGCAGGAAGCGCTCGAAATGGGTCTTGTCAACACTGTCGTGCCCGTGGAAAAACTTGAAGACGAAGGCATCGCGTGGGCGCAGGAAATCCTTGAGAAGAGTCCGCTTGCGATTCGCAATCTCAAATCCGCATTCAACGCCGAACTAGACGGCCAGGCTGGTTTGCAGGAATTGGCAGGCAACGCCACCATGCTCTTTTATATGTCTGAGGAAGGGCAGGAAGGGCGCAACGCCTACAACGAAAAACGAAAACCAAACTTCAAAAAATATCCCTGGCTGCCGTAACGCGACATTCATGTCTCCGCCAATTACCAAGCGACATAATTGTCGCGCACCAAGAGGTTATTAATGGACTGGCTCGCTGAACGCGCCGCCCAAATTCCCAATGCCACCGCGCTTGAATTCGATTCGCAAACGTGGACATACTCTGTTCTCGATTCCTGGGCGGAGTCCCTTGCCGCAATTCTCGAATCGCGCGGAATTAAACATGGCTCGCGCGCGGCCATTCATCTCAGCAATCAGCCCGCATATGTCACGCTGATCCACGCGTTTGCCCGCATCGGCGCGGTGGCGGTTCCCTTCAATACGCGCCTCACCCGACCTGAACTCAAATTGCAAATTCAACAAAGTCAATGTGAGTATCTCGTTTGCGAACAGGATTTCTTTTTAAACGGATTGGAGTTGATCGGCAGCGAAAAGCGGATTCTCGTCCCCGAATTTTTTTCAACTCCACAGCCAAATTCCGCGCGGACTGACTCCCCGCTCAAACCTGATTCCGTCCAGGGAATATTTTTCACCTCCGGTACAACGGGCTTCCCAAAAGGCGTCCCGCTCACCTTCGACAATCATCGCGCCAGCGCGCTTGCCTCCGCTGAACGATTGGGCGTCGATCCACACGACCGCTGGCTGCTAACCATGCCGCTTTATCACATTGGAGGTATGTCCATCGTTTTTCGCGCCGCAATCTACGGCATCACCATCGTCCTGCACCCCACCTTTGACGTGGACAGAGTTCACCGCGCACTCACTGATGGGAAAATCACCATCGTTTCACTTGTCCCAACCATGCTCCATCGTCTGCTGGAAAAATATCCCAATTTCAAGCCATCACCTTCCCTGCGCGTGATCCTTCTTGGCGGTGCAGGCGCGCCTGAGAACCTGCTCGAAAAGGCCCTCGCACTTAATCTGCCCATTGCGCTCACTTACGGGTTGACTGAAGCCACCTCACAAGTCGCTACATCCACACCGGAACAGACACGCGCCAAACCGGGCAGTGTCGGCAAACCTTTGCATGGCACAAATATTGAAATTGTGGACGGATCTGGCAAATCGCTTCCGAATGGAGAAGTTGGAGAAATTATAGTCAGTGGTAAAACGTTGACGAGCGGATACATCGGCGCGCCACGCTTGCAGGGTGGCCTACATACCGGAGATATTGGTTATCTTGATTCAAACGGCGATTTATGGCTTCTGACGCGTCGCACCGATCTAATCGTCAGCGGCGGCGAAAACATTTATCCCGAAGAAGTGGAACGCGCCTTGATGGAACATCCCGCAGTGAGCGATGCCTGCGTCATTGGTGTGCCCGACCCTGAATGGGGACAATCCGTCGCGGCTGCTGTCGTTGTGCGCGAAGCGTGTAACGGGGAGACTCTGCTCCAGTTTTTGCGCGGGCAGATTGCGGGTTATAAAGTTCCGAGACGCATTGTTATCGTCGAATCCCTGCCACATACCGCGTCAGGAAAATTAAAGCGCGCTGAATGTGTCGCGACATTTATGTCGCAGCCACAATCCAAGCCGACATAAATGCCGGACTATAAATTATGACCAACACCACACCTATTTCACTTTCCAGTAATCTCAAAATCGGCGGCACGGACATCCTGCTGATGGCGGGGCCGTGCTCCGTCGAAAGTTACGAGCAGACTTATGCCGTTGCTAAATCCATGAGCACACTTGGCTTGCGCGTGATTCGCGGTGGAGCGTTCAAACCGCGCACATCGCCGCATACATTTCAAGGCCTGGGGCTCGAGGCTTTGAAGATCCTGCGCCAGATTGCCGATGAATTCAACCTGCTCGTTATCTCCGAAGCGCTGGGCGTGGAACAATTGCCGCTCATCGCAGAATACAGCGACATCATCCAAATCGGCAGCCGCAACATGCAACATTTTCCATTGCTCTGGGCAGCAGGCGAACAGCCAAAACCGATCCTGCTCAAACGCGGATTCATGTCGACGATTCAGGAATGGCTTGGGGCGGCGGAGCATATCACCTTGCGTGGCAATCAAAATATAATTTTATGCGAGCGCGGCATTCGCAGCTTTGACCCGTCCACGCGCAATGTTCTGGATGTGAACGCAATCGCGCAAATCAAAGCCTCCACACATTTTCCGATCATCGCCGATCCAAGCCATGCGACGGGCCGCACGGATTTGGTCTTTGCCGCGGCGCGCGCCGCTTTAGCCGCGGGCGCAGACGGCCTGCTCGTTGAGGTTCATCCCAATCCCGCCGCCGCGCTTTCCGATGGCGATCAATCTCTTCCGCTCGAATCCCTGCCCAGCTTCGTGGATGATATGCGCAAGATTGCCATTGCAATGGGACGTTTGTTGGACTCGAAAGTCTCCTGACTTTCGACTTTAGGAGACTTATTGAGTCCATCCATTACCACCCTCGGCCATCCAAAAAATCCGCCGCTGGTTTTTTTGCATGGCTTTCTCGGAAGCGGCAAGAGCTGGTTCGATATTGCACGTCCACTCAGCGAGGATTATTTTTGCATCCTGCCCGACCTGCCCGGTCACGGCAATCATATGACAGGCGATCCTGCTTCACCGCTCAACTTTGATATCTTGATGGGTTGGTTCTCTCATCTGCTGGATCAAATCCCCGTTCATAAAATTCATCTTGTCGGGTATTCGCTTGGAGGCCGCAGCGCATTATATTTTGCCTGCCATTACCCTGAGCGGATTCTCTCCCTGATACTCGAATCCGCCAGCCCTGGCATCATCGATGAATCGGAACGGGCCCGCCGCGTTGCAGAAGATACCGCCCGCGCAGAGTCAATTTTAAAAGACGGGATGTCCGCCTTTGTTGACCAATGGTATCGTATGCCGCTCTTCGCCAGCCTGAATTCCCACCCGCAGAAATTATCCGCCATCAAAGAATCCGCTTCACGCAACGACCCGCGCTGGATGGCAAAAGTCATTCGCGAACTCAGTCCCGGCGTACAGACTCCACTTTGGGATTCTTTATCAAATTTTTCATTTCCTGTTATATTGATTGCCGGCGGGAAGGATGAAAAGTACCTTCAGGTGATACATAAAATGGCTAAACAGATACCAAACTCACAGTACGTTATCGTGCCAGAGGCGGGACATAATGTCCATGCGGAACAGGCCGAAAAATTTACAGCATTGTTACAGAGCGCACTATAAATACGGCCCTACATCAAGCCAGCGCAATTCCAATCCAAAACAAAATGCTGTACAACAGGGCGGTCTGACCTGTGCCTGCAAGTGCAGCATTGAGCGGGCGGCCCTTTTGCGTCAAGACCACACGCCCGGCGCGGATCCCAATCGGCAGGGACAGCCAGGCCAGCAACGATAACCACGGGATGATGCCAATCCGCGCGGCAACGGGCAAAATCAAATATGCAACGGTCATGCAAACCAAATATTGAGTCTTCGTAATGCGCTCACCGAGGATCACAGCCAGCGTATGCTTGCCTGCCTTGCGATCGTTCTCAAGATCGCGCAAATTATTGACCACCAGGATGGCCGTGATGATCAAACCCGGCGGGATCGTCATCCACCACGCGGCAGTCGAAACAAAACCCGCCTGCACGTAATACGTCCCGGCCACGGATGCGAGCCCAAAAAAGATGAACACGAAGATATCGCCGAGTCCATGATAGCCAAGCGGAAAAGGTCCGCCCGTATAAGCGATTGCAGCAAGGATCGCTGTGAGGCCGATCAGGATGATCGGCCAGCCGCCGAGCCATGCGAGATATAAGCCGAGCAGCGTCGCAAGGGCAAAGACAATTCCCATTCCCAATTTAACTTGCACGGGCTTGAGCAGGCCTGCCTGAGTCACCCGCGTGGGACCCAATCTCTCCGTCGTGTCGGTTCCGCGCTCAAAATCAAAGACATCATTCGCAAGATTGCTGCCAATTTGTAAAAGCAATGCAACGAGTAAACATACCAACATCGCATCGAGGCGGAAGTATCCATCCCGCCAGGCGAGCGCACTGCCCATCAACACACCTGCGGCGGCGGCGGGCAGTGTCCGCGGACGGATCGCCAATTTCCAGGCTTGCCAGTTGATTGTTTGTTCAGTCAAGGTTTAATCTCCTTAATAAGGTGCAGCGCACTTCATTAGAACCGGATAATTTCAGTCGACCAGATTTTACCTGTTTGCGGGAAAATCTCGTCATCTGGAGCAACATATTCGTGCGTCGCGCAGTATAACGTATAATTGCCAAAATTTTACACGACGGGTTTGCCAACTATCAGCCTAGAGCATGCAGAGAAAACAAATTTTGAATCGCTTTTCTCAAAGGTCTCTGTGATCTCTGTGGCTGAATCTTTACTAATTTTAGGAGACACCATGACACAACTCACCGGACAGGAACGTGCAGCATATGTTCAAAATATGTTCACGCGCATCGCACAGCGATACGATTTAATGAATCGACTCATGACAGGCGGACAGGATGTCCACTGGCGAAAACAGGTTATCAAACTCGCGCGGATCGACAACCATGCTTCATTGCTGGACCTTGGGACAGGCACGGGTGATCTAGCGCGCGAATCCAAATCGCAGTTTCCGCAGGCAAAAGTCATCGCGTCAGACTTTACTCTTGAGATGATGCGCGTCGGTAAAAAGACCAGCCCGCTCAATTTTTCCACCGCAGATGCGTTGAGATTACCCTTTAACGATCTATCCTTCGACGCGATCGTCTCAGGTTTTCTCATGCGCAATGTCATCAACTTGGACAAAGCGCTGGAAGAACAATACCGCGTATTAAAGAACGGCGGGCGCATCGTCATCCTGGACACCACACGACCGAAGAAAAACATCCTCTCCCCATTTATATGGATCCATATGCACTTCATCATTCCCACACTCGGCGGATTACTCACAGGGGTTAGCGAGGCCTATCGTTATTTACCCGAAACCACCGAAGGCTTCGTTACGGCAGAAGATATGTCCGCACGTATGACGAAAGTTGGTTTCAAGAACATCAACTTCAAACGATTGATGTTTGGCACAATTGCCATTCATTGGGCGGAGAAGTAGAACTAAGTTTCCGAAGTTTATAAAAATCTTGGAGGCTTTGTTTTAAGAGGTTGCGATTTCCTGTTTGGTTTCCTCGCGCTGAAACTTTTCCTTCGCGCCAAGGCGAATGTGCAGCAAATAAAACGCGAACATGGCGACGATACACAGCAAACCACCGATATACCAGACATAATTGGGGTTGAAATAATCGAACACCAATCCCGCTGCCCAGGGACCTATCATCGAAGGAACGGTCCATGTCAGCCCAAAAACCGCCATGTAACGGGCGCGCATCTTTTCGGGCGCAAAAGAGGCGGCGAGGGCATTACTGGTTGGCATGCCCACCATTTCCCCAATCGTAATAATCACCATTGCCAGTATAAATAAGGGAACAGTCGCAACAAAACCATACATGGTGAAACCAATCATATAAAAGAACGTGGCAACCACCATCATCAAGAACGGTGGATATTTCTTGATGATACTTGTTACCCAAAATTGAAAGATCACAACCGTCACCGCACTGGTGGACATGATCATCCCATAATATTGCGGATTTACCTGATGCACATCGCGCAAATATACGGATAATGAGCTGTACATTTGTTGATACACAAGGATCATCAAAATGGATGCAAATATGAACGCCAGATACGGGCGATCTGCAAGGGCTACCCAATACCCGCCAAAAGTTTGCACCAACGGCTCGTGTTCGGTTTCCTCTTTGGGTTGCGGTTTGGTTTCAGGAAGCAAGCGAAAGACAAGAAAAGCCGTGATAATACTGATAACCGCGTCGCTTAAAAAGAGGTAGAGAAAATTAAATGAGGCGAGAAAGCCACCGATAGTGGGGCCAATAATCCAGGCAAAGTTGGAGATTACACGCATCATTCCAAATCCCTCGGAGCGCTTTTCAGCAGGAAGAATATCCGCAATCATCGCTTGGTGCGCCGGATGCGCTGCGCTTCCCATTAAGCCTACAAAAACGGATAAACTGTAGAACATATAAAATTTATTCACAAAGCCAAGTGTAAGTCCACTTAAGGCGCTGACAACCAGACCAAACAAAATGATGCCGCGTCTGCCAAAACGGTCAGCCATGGCGCCGCCAACGGTGCTCCCGATCATTCCTGCAACCGAGTTGGTGGCGAGGAGAATCCCGGCCTGGGTCATGCCGACGTTGAATTTTTGAGTTACGTATAAAGCAAAAAATGGCATGAGCAATGTATTGCCAATCACATCAATAAAATGTGTGCCTGCCACCACCCAAAATGTACGCGGGAACCGGTGGTAGATATTTCTTAGTTTATTGAACATTCTTCTCCTGCTGGATTCAATAATTTCCCGATTTTCGAATGTTAAACGTCAGGAGACATTCAACTCGTGCTATACACCTCTGGATTTACACAATTCGGCAGGCGCTCCCCTTTTAGGCCTGCCACCAGGTTCTCCGCCGCGAGCAGCGACATCATGTCCCGCGTTTTCCTGCTGGCGCTGCCAAGATGCGGAACGATGATGCAGTTCTCCAGCTCCAGCAATGGACAGTCCATGGGCAGAGGCTCGGGGTCGGTCACATCCAACGCAGCGGCGAAGATTTGATTTGTTTTCAAAGCGTGATATAAAGCATTTTGATCAAGCACACCGCCGCGCGCGGTATTGACCAAAATTGCATTCGGCTTCATCTTTGCAAGAAAATCGGCATTCACCAGATATTTTGTCTTTTCTGTCAATGGAACGTTGATCGAAACAAAATCGGATTCTTTCAACAATGTATCAAGGTCAACGGGTTGTGCATTGTGGGCGGGTTTTGCATTCGGGCTGTGATAGAGAACGCGCATATCGAATCCCTGGGCGCGTTTGGCAATGGCCTGGCCAATCCTGCCAAACCCAATGATTCCCAGTGTTGCCCCGGCAAGATCTGCGCCCAATAAGAGGCTGGGACTCCATGTCACCCATTTGCCTGCACGCAGATATCGCTCCGCTTCGGTGATGCGACGCGCGGCGGCGAGCATTAACGCAAAGGCCTGGTCGGCGGTGGCGTCGGTCAATACACCGGGCGTGTTGCCAACAGGGATTCGGCGCGCAGTGGCAGCGGCGATGTCAAGATGGTCCACACCCACAGACATGCTGCTGATGACCTTCAATTGCGCGCCAGCCGCATCCATCAGTTCAGCATCCACTTTTTCGGTGAGCAGGCAGAGCAAACCGTCCACGCCGCGCACGCGTTCGAGGAACTGCTCTCGCGTCGGCGGCAGGTCGCCGGGCCAGATATCGGGGAGGAAATGCCTCTTGACGAGATCCAACCCTCGGCTGGGAATGAGGCGGGTGATAAATATTTTTGGCTGTGACATGTCCAGAGTATAATCCGCATCATGTCAAAAATAAAACAACCAAACTCGCGTCATTGTTTCATTTGCGGAATGGAAAATCCGATTGGTTTGCATTTGCATATGTATGAAGTGGAAGCGGGCGTGGTCGAAACGCAATACATCGCACCCGATCATTTTCAGGGATACCCCGGCGTGCTGCATGGCGGTATCGTCGCCGCATTGATCGATGAGGTCAGCAGCCGCACGCAGATGGGCAATGACCCAAAGAATCCGCGCTTTATATTCACCGGTAAATTGGAAGTGAAGTATCGCAGGAACGTGCCGATTGGAAAGCTGTTGAAGATCGTCGGCAAGGCAGGCAAGAGCAAACGGAACGTCACCGAGGCATGGGCGGGAATTTATGACGCTGAAACAGATGAGTTGCTCGCCGAAGGCACAACCATGTGCATCGATGTACCCAAAGGGCAAATGGATACATCCCGATTGGAAGAATTAGGGTGGAAAATTTATCCTGAATAACTCCCGCCTTTTATCAAAGCGGATAAACACAAAAAGAGCGGCACATCTTATTGCGCCGCCCTTAATTTTTTGAGGTGAAGCCGGTCCACATGGACGCGCTTTGCACGCCTTCGGTCATGTCCATGAAGCCACCGGCAGTAACCAGGCTGTCGATTCAGGGCAGGGGATACAAGTTATAATGGGAAATTATCTTCAAGGAGACAATATGATCACAGCCTATCACCGCCCACAGACTCTGGACGAAGCCCTGAAGTTCCTCTCCAACCCGCATACCCTGCCTCTCGGAGGCGGCACGCTTCTCTCCCAGCCGAGCACTGATCCCGTTTCCGTGGTGGACCTCCAACGCCTCGGCCTGGATGCGCTCCATGTCAAAGGCAACGAACTCGAGATCGGTGCAACCTGCACGCTGCAATCCCTGCTTGAATCTGAGCATTGTCCCGAGGCCTTGAAAACCGCCATCAAACTCGAAGCGCCGCTCAACCTCCGAAATTCAGCCACCAGCGCAGGGACATTGGTTTCATGTGACGGACGCTCAACCTTCGCCACTTGCATGCTTGCATTGGACGCAAAGATCGAACAGGCGCTATTCGATAATTCCAAAATCACGTATCGCATATCGAGTATCGGTGAATTCCTGCCGCTACGCTCCACAGACCTGATTACGAAAATCATCATCCCCCTCAATATCAAACTCGCCTTCGACTCTGTCTCCCGCACCCCGGCGGATAAACCCATCCTGTGCGCTGCGTTAACTCAGTGGAGTTCGGGCCGCGCACGTCTGGCGCTCGGCGGCTATGGCAAGAATCCCCTGCTGGCAATGGACGGCACCGAGGCTGATGGTTTGGAAATCTCCGCAAGCAACGCCTGCCACGAAGCCAACGACGAATGGGCTTCCGCGGAATATCGCATGGATGTGGCCGCGACCCTGGCGAAGAGATGCTTGCTGGGTTTGAAGTAGGAAGGTAAAAATCTTTAAAGATTCAAAGGAATTTGCATTGCCGCCGTCCCCAAAGGGGATGCTATCCGTGCCGGATAGGGCGTTTAAGGGAGAGTTGTGAAAACTTCAATAAGCAACTATTATGAATATTTCTATCGTCATTGAAAAAATTTGTGGCGCATCAGGTGTTCCACTTACTCCCCAGCAGATTCGGGAGCGGATCAAAACCGAATATTCCGAGTTCTATAGCACGCCTTCACATCTGCGAAACATAGCCAAGGGGCATTATAAAAATGCCGACCATGCCTTATTGGCACAGATCTACATTGTAGTCAGAGCCAGCAAAAGTTTTTTTTGTGACACGTCGTATAAACCCATGCGAATTTCATTAAAGAGCATAGATAATCCTGCGAAGGTCCCTGTCTCCGTTAATGCAAATAGGCACATTTTTCGCCAAAATCCAAAAACCAATTATGCCAAGAAAATTGAAGAAATTTTAATCAATGCTACTGAATATCATAGAGTGTACTATCAGGCAGTTGTATTCAGCGGTCCAAGTCTCTATTTCCATCAGCGAGCAATTGACACCTCTAAATTGGTAGATTCGCTCGCACATCTAGAATATGTCTATGCGGTGCTGACTTCTTGGGGAATGCACCGTCTGGGAGCAAAGGGTTCAAAAATGGTTGGATTCAAAGAATTTAGAGATAGTATCCAAACACTGTATAACGAAATCACGGATGCACAAAACTTCACGGTTCAGGAGATGGATGAACAAAAATGGGATGTGCTTCAAAAGATATTTCAGGGAATTCGTGTGATGGCCACGAGCGTAAGCCTCGTAGGAAACTCCAAAGTAATGCACCATATGCTACCAAATATAATTCCCCCCATTGACCGAGAATATACTCTCAGATACCTACGTGAAAACAGGACAATTTACAACGATCTGGAATCCGAATGGTTGACTATGCGAGACTTGGTGGAGCACTTTTTTATACCAGTAGTTTCAGACCAGACTTTCAAGTCAATGGCTAATTCTTGGCTATTACTCAAACTTGAGTATCCCTGGGATACTTCTATGATGAAGATAGTTGATAATTTGATTATCGGAGCACTGAAATCCTCATGATGTGATGCAGAGGTTCGTGGTGCATTTGGATGCCATGCAAACCCACTCGCATCGCTGCGGGAGCCCCACAAGGGGGTGATATTACAGTCCCAGACGGGAGAGGCATTGGATGCGTTGCTACCGTCCGTGCTGCGACCACAGGGAGGGCGTTCAAGGGAGAGCTGTGAAGAGCGACCCCCATCCCGTCCTTCCCCCTAAAGCGGGGAAGGAGAATGGAAAGTTGGAATGAAACGAGAGATAATCAATTCTGATTACGAAATGCGGTTGGCATCCCACAAGGGGATGATATCGCTGCGGAGTTACAGTCCCAGACGGGAGAGGCATTGGATGCGTTGCTACCGTCCGTGCTGCGAC
>CAZEGE010000069.1:0-217 GCA_964511765.1 uncultured Anaerolinea sp. | reverse complement strand
GGAAAGTTGGAATGAAACGAGAGATAATCAATTCTGATTACGAAATGCGGTTGGCGTCCCACAAGGGGATGATATCGCTGCGGGAGTTACAGTCCCAGACGGGAGAGGCATTGGATGCGTTGCTATCGTCCGTGCTGCGACCACAGGGAGGGGCGTTTAAGTGAGAGTTGTGAAGCAAGATAAAGGTGAAACCCATGGCGTTTTTGCGTTAGTGACG
>CAZEGE010000068.1:12542-18401 GCA_964511765.1 uncultured Anaerolinea sp. | reverse complement strand
CATGGGTTCATCCTGTGAAAATTCCGCCTTCTTCAACACGCACAATCCCTGGGATCTGGATCGTGTCCCAGGCGGTTCAAGCGGAGGTTCTGCCGCGGCCATGTCCGCGGGTTTGGCGACATTCACCATCGGCGAGGATACGGGCGGTTCCGTCCGCATGCCTGCCAGCTTTTGTAACGTGACCGGCATCAAGCCCACTTATGGCCGTGTCTCTCGTTATGGATTGATTGCCCTCGTTTCATCATTCGACTCCATTGGTCCAATGACTCGCGATGTTTACGATTGTGCGACGGTTCTCGAAGTCATTGCAGGTCACGATGAAAAAGACAGCACCACATTCAATGCGCCTGTTCCGCAATACCATCAAAACATCAACGGGTCCGTCAAAGGTATGAAACTCGGTATTCCAAAGGAATATTTTGTGGCGGGCATGGAGGCGGGTGTCGAGTCGTCCATCCAGGAGGCCATCCGCAAATTTGAAAAACTTGGCATGGAAGTACTCGAAGTCTCGCTCCCCAACACAAAATATGCGCTGCCCGTTTATTATCTTTTGCTCTTCGCCGAAGCCAGCTCGAACCTTGCGCGTTTCGACGGTACGCGCTTCGGTCTCTCCGTTTCAGAAAACGCAAAAGACGTGACCGACATCTATTTTCAGACCCGCCACAAAGGTTTCGGCGACGAAGTCAAACGCAGGATCATGCTCGGCGCATACGCTTTGTCTGCGGGATATTATGATGCGTATTATCTCAAAGCCCAAAAAGTCCGCACGCTTCTTCGCCGGGACTTTGAAACTGCCCTGTCTTCCTGTGACATTCTCGTCGCCCCGACCTGTCCCACCACCGCCTTCAAGATAGGTGATAAGGTCAGCGACCCGCTCGAAATGTATCTCTCTGATATTTACGTCGCCGCCACCAATCCAGCCGGTGTCCCGGCCTTGGCTCTCCCCTGCGGATTTTCCAAGGGCATGCCCGTCGGCATGCAGCTCATCGGCAGGCATTTGGATGAACAAACCCTGTTCCGGGTCGGTCACGCTTATCAACAGGAAACCGACTGGCATAAGCAATTACCATCTCTTTAGGAATGTCATTCTGAGCCGCTTTGCGACGAAGAATCTTTACGATAATCCCAGAGACCCTTCGCTGGCGCTCAGGGAATCATGAACGCAAGGTAAACACATGACACAATACGAACCCGTCATTGGACTCGAGATCCACGCCGAATTACAGACCAACTCAAAGATGTTCTGCTCTTGCTCGGCGGATTACTCCAACGCGCCGGAACCGAACACCTTTATTTGTCCCGTTTGCACGGGCTTGCCTGGCGCCATGCCTGTGCTCAACAAAAAGGCAATCGAACAAGCCACCCTGGTTGGCCTGGCTTTGAATTGTTCGATCAACGAATTCAATACCTTCGCGCGTAAAAATTATTTTTATCCAGACCTGCCCAAAGGTTATCAGATCTCGCAATATGAATTACCCATTGCATCCAAAGGGTATCTGGATGTTTTGGACGATACAGAGAATCCATTGCGCGTTGTCGTGCGGCGTGTGCATATTGAAGAAGATACCGCCAAGCTTGCACATGAGAAGAATTATGCCCTCGTAGACTTCAATCGCGCAGGCGTGCCGCTGCTCGAAATCGTCTCCGAACCGGATATGCGGACAGTGGAAGCCGCACTCGATTATGCCACCAAAATCCGCGCCATCCTGCGCTATCTGGGCGTTAACTCTGGCGACATGGAAAAAGGTGTCCTGCGTTTCGAGGCGAACATCTCTGTCAGACCTGCTGGCAGTTCCGAGTTACGAACCAGAACCGAGATCAAGAACCTAAACAGTTTCCGCGCACTGACTCGCGCATCCGCATATGAGATCGAACGTCAGACCAAAGTCCATGAATCGGGCGGCGAAGTCATCCAGGAAACATTAGGCTGGGATGATGTGCGCGGCGTAACCGTTTCACAGCGCGGCAAGGAAGACGCGCATGATTATCGCTACTTCCCCGAACCCGATCTGCCCCCGCTTCAATTGGACCGCGCATGGATCGATTCAATCAAGAGTCAACTCCCCGAATTGCCCGAAGCCAAAACCCACCGCTTCATGGAACAATATGAGTTGAAACGACAGGAAGCAACCCTGCTCGCCTCCGAAAGATCGCTCGCGGATTATTTTGAAGATGTGGTTTCAAGGTCAAGAAGTTCCGCAAAAACGATCCACTCATGGATTGCAGGCGAGTTCATGCGCTACCTGAATGACTCAGGCTTGGCCTTGGAAAGCCTCGCTTTATCTGCCGAGCGATTTGCGCAATTGATCGACATGGTCACAAACAAAACCATCAGCGGCAACTCAGGGAAGATTGTGCTCAATGAAATGCTCAAGCACGGGGGCGACCCGCGGGAGATCGTCAAAGCCAGGAATCTCGCCCAGGTTTCTGATACAGGGTTTATTCAGGAAGCCATCGAAAAAGTTCTGAGTGACAATCCCAGGGAAGTGGAACAATTCCTCGCTGGCAAAGAGACCATCATCCAATGGCTGATGGGACAGGTCGCCCGCGCCACCAAAGGCAAGGCGGATCCAAATGTGGCGAAGGAGCTGTTGGCGAAGGCGTTGGAAGGGAGAAGAAGAAGTGGAAATACGCCCTGACAATTTGTCCCAGTCGTATCCAAAAAGGAGAGGATGTTTCGATAAACATCCCCTCCTTTTATTTATTGCTGAATATTGTTAATATTATTACCCATGCCTGCTCATGAACCGTTCCATTCTTGCCAAGGCTTCCTCGATCTTTGTGTATTCGGTTGCATAACAGGCTCTTACGAATCCTTCCCCACCAGGACCGAATGCATTGCCGGGCACTACGGCCACATGTTCTTCCTCCAATAATTTATTGCAGAAGGTCTCATCGTCCATGCCGGACGCCCGGATGTTGGGAAATGTATAAAAAGCGCCGCGCGGCTCAAAGGTCGAGAGACCGAGACGATTTAATCCCGCCACCAACAGCCTGCGGCGGCGGTCATATTCAGTCAACATTTCCTGCACATAGGGTTCACCGTTCTCCAAGGCTTCAATGGCGGCATCCTGCGCGGTGGTGGGCGCAGACATGATGGTGTATTGATGAACACGTACCAAACCTTGGATGATATCCGTCGGTCCGCAGGCGTATCCGATGCGCCAGCCGGTCATCGCATAATCTTTTGAGAAACCACCGAGCAAAACAGTGCGGCGTTTCAGGCTTTCATCCAGGGCGGGGAAGCAGACATGTTCAAAGTCATATACGAGGCGGTCATAGATTTCATCCGAGACAACCATAAGATCGTATTGTTCGGCGATCCTGCCGATTTCCAGCATCACTTCGCGCGGAGCGACTGCGCCCGTTGGGTTGGATGGGTAACCGATAAAAATGATCTTCGTGCGCGGCGTGATGGCTTTGCGAATATCATGCGGGTCGATCGTGAAATTATTTTCCAGGCGCGCGGGGATTTCAACCGGCACGCCGCCGGCCAGAATGACCTCGGCTTGATAGGAAACAAAACATGGCGTGGGGACGATGACTTCATCGCCGGGATTCAAAATTGCGGTGAAGGTGAGATACAACGCCTCCGAAACGCCGACTGTTGCAACGATCTCAGTCGAGGGATCATATTTCACCTTGTATAATTTTTGTAAATTATCGGAAATGCCTCGGCGTAATTCAATTTTTCCGTGATTGGATGTGTAATGCGTTTCGCCATCTTGCAGGGAGCGAATGCCCGCATCGAGGATTGGTTTTGGGGTTGTGAAATCGGGTTCGCCGATCCCAAGCGAGATCACATCCTTCATCGTCGCGGCAATATCGAAGAACTTGCGAATGCCGCTGGGTTTTAATCCAGCCACACGTTCTGAAAGTCGTTGTACTTCACTAATTTTCTGCATTGAGCCTCCTGGCTTCGCCATTGCCTCGGCAATGACATTAGATTGGGTATACACGCCAGTCATCCGATAATTCCTGATACGTCAATTCAAAAGCAGAGCCGTCAGTCGTGATCACACGAAAACCTTTTTCACCCGGACCATGCCAGCGTGAAATGATCTCTGCAATCTCGTACTGGCATCCCTGCCATCTTAATGAAAGGGGTCGTTCCGCATATTCCGTGTCCGAACGACATTCTACGATTTCCATGATCTAAAGAACGACGGAACTTGTATCGCCGATGTTCAATTGCATGACGCGACCATCGCCTCTGGCTTTAACCCTGGCCTGCCTGCCGATCAGGGAACGACTCAGCGCCGCATCCTTGATCTCACAATCCGCCTCGAGAATACTCTCTGTGATTTGGCTGTTTTCTATCTTGCAGTTCGCGCCGATCGAAACATAGGGTCCGATGGTGGAGTTGGAAATTTCAGCGGTTTCATGAATCGCCACGGGTGCCACGATCTTGACGTTTGAACTTGTAAACGTTTGAAGCTTTGAACCTTGTTTTTCCAACAACGTCTTATTGGTGTCCAGAGTCGCTTCAATCGTGCCCGTATCCAGCCAGGTGCTGATCTTGTTTGTGTGGATTTTGGCGCCGCGTTCGATCATAATGGAAATGGCGTCCGTCAGGAAATATTCATTCTTCAGCATGATGCCGCGCTTTATTTGGTCGTCAATCGCGGCGAGTAAATTATCGGCGCTCTTGAAATAGTAACACCCAACCACCACAAGGTTGTTATCCATGCTTTGCGGTTTCTCGATGAAACGTTTCACCCAACCGTCCGGGCCTTCCTCCGCCACGCCAAAACGACGCGGGTCCTCGACTGGCATGACCCAGGCTACCCCATCCGACTGCTCATTGGAGAGAAAAGAGAAGTCCGTCTCCATCAACGTGTCTGAAAAACAGATGACCAGCGGTCCGCGCCGCAGGTATTCGCGGGCAAGCGTAAGCGCATGGGATTGTCCCCTCATCTCATGCTGCACAACATAATGCGCCTTGAGATTGGGATAATGTTCTTTAATGAAGGCGGGTATCTGCGTCTCGCCCAGGTAGGGTCCCACGATAAAAATGTACTCGGTGTTTTCAGGGTCAGGCAGGGTCTTGAACATATCGAGCAAATGCTCGAGGGATGTTTTGCCAGCCACGCTCACGAGCGGTTTGGGCTTGCTCCAGGTATGCGGTTTCATACGCGTGCCCCAGCCCGCCATGGGAATAACGATCTTTAGGGAATCATTTGTCATGGTTCAATGGTCCATCAATCATATTGATTTATTGTGCGGGTTGCATTATACCGTCTTCAAATTCTCACAAAGCAGTTGGATCGATGAATTTTACCATTTCCCGTAACCTGGTGATTTTGCACCCTTTGTTCCATATTCTTCCAGCAGGCGGAGGTGGGAAGCGTAAACGTCTGCAGGTAATTCATCCAACGGGAAGGTACGAATTTCTGCGATTTCGCCGTCCGGCTTTCCAGTTATCTTGAAATCCTTGCACTGAAAAACAACGGTATGGTCGGTTTTCCATTGGTTGAAGTTTGAATAAGCGCCGATCAAAGTCATGGCCCTCAATTCCGCGCCTGTCTCTTCGAAGGCTTCGCGACGCGCGGCTTGTTCGAGGGTTTCGTTGCGTTTCAACCCACCGCCGGGCAGGAACCACCCGGGCAGGTAGGTGTGCCGCACCAGCCATACATTGTCATTTTGAAGCATTACGATCCGCACGCCCATGCGGACAGGGCGGAAGACGAAGCAATAAATTTTAAAGCCGAGATATAACAGGCGGAAGTACATCTATGAATGACCCAATATTGGATGCGGTTGATATGACTGCTCGAGCTGTTTGACTTCCTCTTCGGACAATTTAATATCCAGCGCGGCAATGGCCTGATCCAGATGCTCGATCTTGCTGGACCCGAT
>CAZEGE010000068.1:10815-12442 GCA_964511765.1 uncultured Anaerolinea sp. | reverse complement strand
TAATATCCAGCGCGGCAATGGCCTGATCCAGATGCTCGATCTTGCTGGACCCGATAATGGGTGCGGCGATATAAGGTTTGCTCAATACCCAGGCCAGTGCGATCTGTGAAGCCGTGGCGTTGTGACTCTTTGCCACATCTGCCGTGCGTTCTGCAATGACAAAATCTTCCTCGCGGAAATACAACTGGTTTGCGAAGGCGTCGCTCTTAGCGCGGGTCGTTTCGCCGCCCCCGCCGCGTTTGCGGTTACCGGCGAAGAATCCGCGCGCCATTGGGCTCCAGGGGATCAGCCCAATGCCCTGATCCACGCAAAGCGGAATCATCTCGCGTTCCTCCTCGCGATAGACTAGATTATAGTGATTTTGCATGGACACGAACTTTGTCCAACCATTTCTTTCAGAGACATGCAGCGCTTTCATGAATTGCCACGCAAACATGGACGATGCGCCGATATACCGCGCCTTCCCTGCGCGCACGACATCGTTCAGCGCCTCCATTGTTTCTTCGATGGGTGTGTTGTAATCCCAGCGGTGGATCTGATACAAATCCACATAATCCATTTGCAGGCGTTTCAGTGAACTGTCAATCGAGTCCATGATGTGTTTGCGCGAGAGGCCGCGGTCGTTCACGTCATCGCTCATTTGCTGATACACCTTTGTGGCGACAACGATATTCTCGCGTTTGATCCCTTTAAGTAAATTACCTGTAATGCGTTCGCTTTCGCCCAATGAATAGATATCCGCTGTATCGAAGAAATTAATGCCAGCATCCAGCACGCGTTTGACAAATGGTTTGGCTTCGTTTTCCTCCAATACCCACTCGTGCCATTTCTTTGAGCCATAGGTCATCATTCCCAAACACAGGCGTGAGACCTTTAATCCGGTTTTACCGAGGTTGATGTATTGCATGGGAAACTCCGTTATCTATTCTATGCTCCTTCCGCCGTCCTCGGCGGAAGGGTTTGATGTAAGCCATTTATTTATATCAGTAATTGGAATTACAGGTTTTCTTCCGAGATCGTAGTATCCAGCGCTGGAATAAACATAGTCTGCCCTATCTTCTACCAATTCCCAATTTTTTGCTATTGGGTTTTGATGAATATATTCCATCTTTTGCCACAAAAAATCCATTGAATAAATATTCTTGGCTTGAATATCCTGCCAGATACTATGCTCGTGCCTTGAGTCACGCTTCTTTTGTTGAAACACTTCCAATAAAGCCTTCTGTTTATTCTCTCGCAGTTTTTTCAAAATTTCATGTGCTGTAAATGAGCCGAATTGTTGAACAATATCCCCGATTGGCGCGCTTTCAGGTTTTATGACCGCATGAAGATGAGTTGGCATGATGACAAATGCAAATAACAGAATTCGTTTTTGTTCCTGCATCCATGCGAAAGAATTTTGGGGAATATTTATGTATTCAGGGGTGATAAACAGATTTTTCCATTCCACAATGGATGCAGCGATGAAATAGAAATGGGTCGAGTCGTGAAAAGAGGGAAAAGTCATGGTTGATTTTTATGCTCTTATTATTGTTGCTCCGGGATGAATTGACTTGCACAACCCGCGCCGAGGACGGCGCTTGAGCAGATTATATGATTGTCAAATTCGCCAAACTTGCTGCAAGCC
>CAZEGE010000068.1:0-10715 GCA_964511765.1 uncultured Anaerolinea sp. | reverse complement strand
CAAGCAGGACCGCGGCCGGGCTGGTTTCGTTTTGACGTGCGACCATGTGGAGCGTGGTCAAGGTCTTTTCGCCGATGCCGCGCGGCGGGACGTTGATGATGCGTCCGAGGGCTGCCTCATCGGCGGGGTTGTGCACCAGGCGCATAAAAGCGATGACATCCTTGACCTCGCGGCGTCCATAAAATCTTTGCGCGCCGACGAGTTTATATGGCAGCCTGGCCTGCAAAAAGGCTTCTTCGATTAAACGCGACATGGCATTGGTGCGATACATCACCGCGCAGTCGCCCGGCTCAAATTGTTTGCTCAACACAAGTTGCGCGATGGTATCCACCACAAAGGCGGCTTCGCCATAATCGTCCCGCGCTTCGTAGAAGAAAATTTTCTCACCCGCGCCGCGGTCGCTAAAAAGCCTTTTCTTGCGGCGGTTGTGTGCACGGTCAATTACACCTGTAGCAGCGTCGAGGATGTTTTGATGCGAGCGATAATTTTGTTCGAGCAAGATAACACGCGCTTCGGGGAAGTCCTGCTCGAATCTTTTGATGTTTCGATAGTCAGCCCCTCGCCAGCCGTACACGGAGTTATGCACAACCATGCCATTTGCGACATAATTGTGCAAATTTTCCACTTCAAAGTCGTAGACTGTTCCTTGATAGGGTTCGCTTGCAATTTCGATGATTTCATCTTCGATGATTTGTCCATCCTTTTCGATGGCAACAATCATGGATGGATGCAGGTGACTGGCGGGCATTAAATTGAATTTTTGCGCGAGCGGCAAATTGCCCTTATCCACGAGAAACGCGCCCACGACAATTTCCGCGTCGTTTGCAGATTCGCTTAGTTTTTGCGCTACTTCCTGAATGTCATTATATTGCAGGCGGTTGACGCCCACGCGCCAATTCTCCCTGCTGCGAATGCGCGGATTGTAGCCGAGTGACTTCAATTGTTTCGCCAGTTTTGGGTCACTGCTCCACAAGTCTACGCGGTGCGCGTGCCAGTGGGATTCTTCTGTAATTCGCCCGTCTCCGAAATACCGCAAGTTGACGATGTTTCTAAATGTGCCTTGTGGAATATAGTGTGGGTACTTGAAATCCATGCCAAGATCGGTCAGTAATTGATTTGCGTTTTCATCTGTGTTAATTTCCTTGAAAAGTTTATCAATATACTCTTGCGACATTCGCATTCTGCGCCCTCGTACATGGAATACGGTTGTAGGGATGCCATAGGCGGTTGAGAAATAGGCTTCCCAGTAATGGGCCTCATTTCTATCCGCACATACTTTCAGAACCCACATTTTGTCTGCATTTTCCTGATTGCTTCTGACTTGCAAACCGACTTTTAGCGCGCTTCCATCACTGCGGGCATGGGAAGCTATACCAACGCGATAGCCTTTGTCCTTGCGGTACATCAGATAAACATAATGCCAACCGGGGTTCATTCCCAACCTTGCAAAGACAATGTGGTTTGGCGTGGCTTTGATAACGTGCCCATTACGGGTTGTTGCTTTAACTAGATTCCCTTTGAAGACTCGTTTGCCCGCATGTAAAACGCGCGAAGTCATGGTGGAACCGCGTCCGCCTGCGGCAATAACTTCATCGCCCTTTTTTATCTCTTCAATTTTCTTTTTTCCGCGCGGCGTTTGAATCTTTGTGCCAGCAGGGAAGCATTGGTCTGGATCGCCCACGCAGAAAATATTCTTGTGATGTGAAGCGAGGTGTTTCACCAGCGCATATTGGGCCAGGTTGGTATCCTGGAATTCATCCACCAGTACGTGGCGGAATCTTTGTGCGTATTTGTCTCGTACGGCGGGCATATCTTCCAGCAGGCGCGCGGTGTAAACCAGCAGATCGTCAAAATCCACGGCGTTGCTGGCAACCAGTCGTTTTTGGTATTCCGCATACACGCGCTTTACGACCTCATCGCGATAAGTGTTGACCGGATAATCCTCCGCGCCGATGAGTTCGTTCTTTGCGCGTGAGATGGAGGCGTGAATACTGGCGGGGCGATATAACTTATCGTTTAAATTAAGTTCGCGAAGTATTGCCTTGACGATTCTTTCCTGATCGTCGGAATCAAAAATCACAAAATTGGATTCAAGCGGCAGGTGTTCGGTCTCACGCCTCAAAATCCGTGCGCAAATTGAGTGGAAGGTGCCCAGCAGCATGCCTTCGGTGGTTTGTTCGTTTAGCATCGCCTTGACGCGCTGGTCCATTTCCTTCGCAGCTTTATTGGTGAATGTGACTGCGATGATCTGCCATGGGCGGATGCCTTCATTGGCGATCAGCCAGGCGATGCGTTGCGTGAGTACCCGCGTCTTGCCGGAGCCCGGGCCTGCCACGATCAAAACGGGTCCGTCTGATGCCGTGACCGCTTTTCGTTGTTGAGGGTTGAGCTTGTTTATAAAATCCATGTTGTGTTTATAAAAGGCTCTGCCAGGGTCTCATCCCCCGACAGAGCAAGGCTTATCCTCCGTTTGATCGAAAACTACTATTACCTGGATATTTATAATTCGGATGTACAGTTCGGGCAGCGTGTAGCCTTAATGGAAATGACGCTGAAGCAGTGCCGACAGTCCTTGGTGGTCGGGTCGGCGGGCGGAGGAGCTTTCTTCATGCTGTTGGCGGATTTAATAATAGTGAAGATGACCAAGGCAATAATGAGAAAGTCGATGATGGTTTGGAGAAACACACCCCATTGGATGACAGCCGCACCAAAGTGGATGGAAAGTTCACTGAAATTGATTCCGCCAATAAGCGAACCGATGATGGGCATCAGGATGTCGTTGACCAGCGAGCCGACGATCTTTCCAAACGCGCCGCCGATGATCACGCCCACTGCCAGGTCCAGAACGTTGCCGCGCGTAACGAATTCCTTGAATTCCTTTAACATTAAGGGTTCCTTTTGAATATACCACTGCGAGCGCTCCGCGCAAAGCAGCCCCCTCGCTGCTATCTGGGTATTGCTTCGGGAAGTAGGCTCTCGCAGCGACAACCTGAGAATCGCTGGTTTGAATTCTATGTTAGTAAGCGGGGCTTGTCAACAATGAGATGAAATTTGACGGTCAATCTCAAAGTGAACTTCTGTTTTGCGGCGTATCTCAATTACCGATCGGGTGTGATACGGGGCTTTTATCCGATCTGAGGCGTCATTTATATTGCCAATGTGGTCCAAAATCCGCCCCAAAAATCGGGATGAAAAACAGGTCTCTTGCAGGTTGTCGGATGAATAATGTCCTTTCAATTTTGATTGCGTTCGGGTAACATAGCCTTGGGATTTCCAACAATCCATGCTGATTTTTTCTGATATCATTATATACCTGTCTCTGACAGGCATATTGGCCCACCGGAAAGTTACTTTTTCCATGATGCAATTCGGGCTTGTTGACTCCAATAAAGAATTCGGTATAATTCAACTTGCTTTCTGCAGGATTGTTGTTGGAGCGGCTCGTAAGTAGTAATTATCCCAATGTACAAAGGATCTCGCGGATGCATGATTATTTACTTGACGTAAAAGGACTTGAAACTCAATTCAAGACACCCGATGGAATTGTTCACGCTGTCAATGGTGTCTCCTTTGGGTTGAAGGAGGGTGAAACACTGGGGGTTGTAGGTGAGAGTGGCTGCGGCAAGAGTGTAACCATGCTCTCTGTGCTGGGGTTGATCCCAATACCTCCAGGAAAAATTGTTGCGGGGGAGGCGTTTTTCTTTGGACAGGACCTGCTAAAGATGTCTAAAGAAGAAATACGCCATGTACGTGGCGCACAGATCGCCATGGTCTTTCAAGACCCGATGACTTCGTTGAATCCAGTGCTTACAGTGGGCCTCCAGCTTGTAGAGCCGCTTATGTTGCATCTTGGCATGACGCGAAAACAATCAGATACGCGCGCGGCCGAGTTGTTGGAGATGGTCGGTATTCCGAAAGCGAAAGACCGGCTGGGCGATTATCCTCATCAGTTTTCGGGTGGTATGCGTCAAAGAGTGATGATTGCCATGGCGCTTTCATGTTCCCCGCAGATCCTGATCGCAGATGAGCCCACCACCGCATTGGATGTGACCATTCAGGCGCAGATCATGGACTTGGTGCGCCGGTTGCGTGATGAATTGGGCATGACCGTTATCTGGATCACGCACGATCTGGGTGTTGTGGCAAACCTGGCTCAGCGGGTGATTGTCATGTATGGCGGCTATATTATCGAAGAAGCGCCAGTCAAAGAGTTGTATTTCAATCCAAGCCATCCGTACACGCTTGGACTTCTGGGCAGCCTGCCGCGCCTGGACGAAAAAGGGCGTCACAGGCTTACTTCCATTGACGGTGTACCGCCTGTGCTTTTTGAGAAGCCGGTTCATTGCCCATTTGCGCCGCGTTGCAAGTTTGCCGTTGAACACTGCTGGAAGGAAAATCCTCCCTTGCAGGATGTAACGCCGGGTCATCGCACGGCATGTTGGGTGGATGTCAAGACTGGGAGAGAACGCTAATGGAAAAGGAAAATGCAAATGTTTTGCTCCACGTTGATAATCTGGTCAAACACTTTCCCATTACGAAGGGTATTTTGTTCCAGAAACAGGTCGGCGCTGTACGGGCAGTGGATGGTGTGTCATTTGATATATATCAGGGTGAAACCCTTGGCCTGGTAGGGGAATCAGGATGCGGCAAGTCCACCACTGGACGTACAATATTGCAACTTTACCGCCCAACCTCAGGCGCGGTTAACTTCGGTGGCGTCGACCTTGTCGCGTTGAAGGGTGAAGATCTTCGCCTTATGCGGCGCAAGATGCAGATGATTTTTCAGGACCCATATGCCAGCCTAAATCCGCGTATGACGGTTGGTGAGATCATTGGTGAGCCATTGGTTGTCCATAACGTTGCAAATGCGAAGGAAATTCAAGAGCGCGTATCCAATCTGCTTGAGGTGGTGGGACTCAATGCAGGCTTTGCAAATCGTTATCCACACGAGTTTTCAGGCGGCCAGCGCCAGCGCGTTGGGGTGGCGCGCGCCCTGGCTCTTCAGCCTTCCTTTATCGTTTGCGACGAACCTATCTCGGCGCTGGATGTGTCCATTCAAGCCCAGGTTGTCAACCTGCTGGAGGACCTTCAGAATCAGTTCAATCTGACTTATTTGTTCATTGCACACGATCTGTCAATGGTCCGTCATATCAGTGATCGAGTGGCTGTGATGTATCTTGGAATCATTATTGAACTGGCTGATCGCGACACACTCTACTTGAATCCCCTGCACCCTTATACCCAGGCATTGTTATCAGCAGTGCCCATAGCGGATCCTGTTGCCGATTCCAAGCGCAAGCGGGTTATACTCCAAGGCGATGTGCCTTCGCCAGTTAACCCGCCATCCGGCTGTCGTTTTCGTACGCGTTGCCCTATTGCCGAAGGACTCTGTGCTGAGAGCCAACCAAAATTCCGTGAGTTGAAACCCGGTCACTTTGTTGCTTGTCATTTCGCTGAACGGTTCGTATGATATCCTGTGAGAAGGAGGTGATGGCTTTTGAAGTTGAGAACATGATGATGACTCTGTTGTATCTGTTGATTCTATCCAAATTATAAAAAGGAGAAGAAAAATGCGTAAAAATTTCGCTGTACTGAGCCTGCTTGTCGTCCTCAGTATGATTTTAACGGCTTGCGGTGGCGCTGCCCCCGCCGCCGGTGAACCTGCTGTCGTAAAAGAAACAGTGATTGTCGAAGTCCCTGGTGCTACTGAGGCCCCCATGGAAGGTCCCAAGGTCCTCAATCTGACCTTTGGTCCTGGCGATGTGCCGACGCTTGACCCTGCCATTGCGGAAGATACTTCTTCCATCCAGGTCATTGAAGAGGCTTTCATCGGTGTGACCCATATCGATGAAGAGACCAGCGCGACGGTACCTGGCATGGCCACCGAATGGACCTCTGAAGTCAATGCCGATGGCTCCGAGACCATCACCTTCAACCTGCGCACGGATGTTCCGTGGGTGCGTTGGAACGGAGAAGCCGTTGAGACCGTCAAATCCTGCGATGGCTCGGCTGACCGAATGGTCACCGCCGGCGATTTCGCTTACGGTATCGAGCGTAACCTGAATCCAACCAATGCTTCCCCCTACGCCTATGTCTGGGGCTTCGTCCTTAAGGGCGCCGCTGACTACAATAATGGCGTCACGGATGACTTCTCCACCGTTGGTGTTGAGGCCGTTGACGATGCAACCCTCAAGCTGACCTTCCTGGCTCCGGCTGCCTTCAATACGCAGATCGCCGGCATGTGGATTGGCCGCCCGCAGCCCAGATGGGTGATTGATGGCGATTGCGATGGTGCTGTTGAAGCCCGTGGCGAGCGCTGGACCGAGACCGGTTTCTTCCAGAGCTATGGTCCCTATACTATGAGCGAATGGATTCATGACTCCTCGCTTACCATGGTCAAGAACCCCTTCTGGCCCGGCACCGATGAAATTCCTTCCCCGAAGATCGATATACTCAACTTCTCGATGCTGGATGATGCGGTCGCCTTCGCCGATTACGAAGCCGGTAATTTGGATGTTGCTAACGCTCCGTTGGCTGACCTGGACCGCATCAAGACTGATCCGGTTCTGTCACAGGAACTGAAGATAGCGCCAAGCATGTGTACTTACTACTATGGCTACAACACCACCGCCCCGGTTGTCAGTGACGTGCGCGTTCGCCGCGCGCTGTCCATGGCGATCGATCGCCAAAGCTTGATCGACAACGTGACCAAGGGCAATCAAGAACCCGCGCAATGGTTCTCCCGCCCCGGATTGGCCGGATCCCCAACCATAGCTGACCATCCCGACCTGGGTGTCAAGTCCGATGCTGAGGCTGCCAAGGCTGAACTGCAATCCTACCTGGATGAGACCGGCCAGACCGCAGACCAGCTTGACCTGACACTGATGTTCAACACCTCCTCCGGCCACCAGAAAATCGCTGAAGCAATTCAGCAGATGTGGAAGGATACTCTGGGCGTGGACGTCAAACTGGTCAACCAGGAATGGGCTGTTTATCTGGCGACCATCAAAGGCGCTGATACCCCTCAAATCTTCCGCCTTGGCTGGTGCCTGGACTACCCGGACGCCAATAACTTCATCCGCGAGAACTTCGATGCCAATGGTTCGTCGAATCCCTTCACGGATGGCAAGCCCTCCGGCGGCGTTTTCTATGACAACCCGGATTTCTTCGCCGGATTGGCTGTTGCCGCATCTGAGAGTGATGCAGCCAAGCGTGTTGACTTGTACGCTGGCCTCGAACAGACTCTGGTCTATGACGATGCAGTGATTGCCCCGATCTATTGGTACACTATCGTTGTGGTTACCAAGCCGTATGTTGTCCGCACCTATGGTGTGGGCGGCCAGCAAGCCTACGAGAAATGGGACATTCTATCCCACTAAGCTTTAGGACGTAATTTGTAATAGAGAGGGGAGCCACCACGGCTCCCCTCTCTATCCTTCGTAATAACCTTGATTTTGATTGGAGCGTTGAGATGGGCCGATTTATTATTCGTCGTCTACTCTATATGATAGTTGTCATCTTGGTTGTCTCAATCATTACATTTGGTTTGATGCATGCCATCCCAGGCGGCCCTTTTTCACGTGAGAAGGCTCTGCCGGCAGAAACGATAAAGATTTTGAACGAACGCTATCATTTGGATCAACCTTTATGGAAACAATATGTCGGTTATGTGTACGCGGTATTGATTCCACATGTCACCACGACACCACCCTCCACCGCATTGGAAGACGACTTTTTGATGAACGCCCAGATCGGCTCGGTCTGGGTCCGTTGGATGAATTTCGGTCCATCCTTTAGATCACGCAGCCGGACCGTCAATGATATTTTCCGCGACAATTTGCCCATCTCAGCCCAATTAGGGACGATGGCATTGATTATCGCAATTGTGATCGGCATGCCGCTGGGCATTCTGGCGGCTCTAAAGCAAAATACCGTTTGGGATTACTTTGGCATGGGGATTGCCATATTGGGAGTATCTGTGCCTGTCATTGTATTGGGTCCGATCTTCGTGTGGGTCTTTGGCGTGGCATTAAAATGGTTCCCGCCAACAGGCTGGGGCGCGAAACCGCCCTATCTCCTGGGTTTTCTGCCAAGTGATTTGGGCTGGGATTTCTTCAAATTTGCGATCATGCCCTCGGTCGCATTGGGGTTGGGCTCATCTGGCGTTCTTGCACGCCTGACCCGGGCAACTTTGCTTCAAACTGTGCGCGAAGATTATATCCGCACGGCCCGCGCCAAAGGCTTGCAGGAACGCGTCATCATTATGCGACATGCCCTCAAGAATTCATTGATACCGGTTGTTACCATCCTTGGCCCGCTGTTTGCGGCTTTGGTGACCGGCACCTTTGTGACCGAGTTGATGTTCGGCATTCCCGGGATGGGAAAATATTTTGTGACCAGTATTACCAACCGGGACTATCCGGTCATCATGGGAACCATCCTGCTGTATGCTGTCTTTTTAGTGGTTGCGAACTTGCTTGTTGATATTACCTACGCGTTTCTCGATCCGCGTATTCGCTACGATTAAAGTTGAGGAAAGTATCCATGACACAGCTAAAATTTGAATCGGAAACACTAGGCTCTGGCGGCGTGCCGCTCACACAAAAGCGCGGAAGCCTGTTTCAAGACGCTTTCAGGCGTTTGGTTCGGAACCGCGCGGCAGTGCTCGGCGGCGCCATTGTCCTCCTGCTCATCCTGATGGCAATTTTCGCACCATTGATCGCTGTTAAGTCCTATGAAGTGCAGGTTTTGGTGGATCAAAATGTGGTCCCCGAGTGGATTACAAAGGTCTTCCCCACCATGCAGCCTTATGCCAGGCTTTCGAATGATTACCCTGTGGGAGCAGATTATGTTGGGCGCGATCTGTTCAGTCGCATTCTTTATGGCGCGCGCGTGTCACTGGCTGTGGCGTTCATTGGTCCCCTGATCAGCCTGATCATTGGCGTTATTTATGGCAGCATTTCAGGCTTCTTTGGCGGCCGCGTGGATAATATCATGATGCGTATCGTGGACATTTTGTATGCCTTTCCAAGCCTGCTCTTCATCATCTTACTGCTGGCTTTCTTCCGTTCCACCATGTCCGACATTCAACCAGGCACACCCGCTTATGCGCTCAGTAAATTGGATGAGGCTATGGGAGGCCTGTTTTTCATCTTCGTGGGCATTGGTCTGACTGCCTGGCAGACCATGGCCCGGCTGACGCGTGGGCAGGTGCTCTCCATCCGCGAAAAGGAATTTGTCGAAGCCGCGCACACCATTGGCGCTTCAAATATGCGTATCATGTTCCGCCACATTTTGCCCAATATTCTCGGTCCCCTGGTTGTCGCTGAGACCCTGGCCATCCCTGGCTACATCTCCACCGAAGCCTTTCTTTCCTTTATTGGCTTGGGTGTGAACCCGCCGACCCCCTCCTGGGGCGCGATGATTTCGGATGGCGCTACAACCATCCGCACCTATCCAAACCAAACCATCCTCCCTGCGCTGGCTCTTGCCATTACGATGTTCGCCTTCAACTTCCTCGGTGATGGCTTGCGTGACGCCCTTGACCCTCGCCTGCGCGGCACACAATAATTTGGATGGTTCCGTAAATCTAACCAAAGTAGTAGATATGACAGGATTCAGAAACCTTAAGGTTTCTGAATCCTGTCATCGTTGTGAAAGAATGGTTCGATTGCGGTGAATGCGAAATTAAAGAGAACTTGTATGCGAATAAATCGGTTGCCATTTCTGATGCTCGCTTTTATTATCTTGGTATTGATGCTTGGGACGACAAGTTGGTTATTTACTGATGCACTCATTCCTTTGCAACAGACAACCATAACAAGCACCCCTGCAATGCCTCCCGCATCACCGGATAGTTGGATAATAATCGATCTTCCACCAGACGCCAGTCAGCTTGAATATGGCGCGGAAGTATACCGGCTGGTCTGTAAAGCATGTCATGGTGATAGGGGACAGGGTCTTACTGACGACTGGCGTGCCAAGTGGAATCCGGAAGACCAAAACTGCTGGAAGTCCAAGTGTCATGCTCTCAATCATCCACCGGATGGTTTCTATATGCCAATCAGCCCGGCTGTTGTTGGGCCCCCGCTCAAGATATTTGAAACCGCGTTGGATCTTTTTAACTTTATCCATAATAACATGCCCTGGCATAACCCCGGCAGCATGACGGAAAATGAATCCTGGAGCGTGACGGCATATATCTTGAAGATAAATAACATTGATCCGGGTCCAGAATTGAATGCGGATACTGCCGCGCAAATCCGCCTGCGCATGGATACGACTCAACCTGCCTATCCAACGCCTGCTGTGACGGCGGCTAATCGGGACTTCACTCATAATTTGCAAGATGAAAACACCGGAAGTGTTTCTCCTTTCTGGACGATTACAATTATTATGACTGTGGCGCTGATTCTAGTTGGAGTCTTTCTGCTAAACAGGCGATCATCCCAATAATATTGATTTGGGTGTGTTTCAGCTGAAATGAAACACACCCTATTGATTATTATAATTTCAGGAGGTGGGTAAATTTCCACGCCCATTTTCCTAGAAAATGAGTTGTTTTGGGACGATCTCCTTGAAACTCGATATGAGCCTAGAATTGTGTATTAAAGGTGTGTATGCAAAACATATCAAGCATGCTATCGGGGATGGCTTGCGTGATGCGCTTGACCCGAGTTTGAAGTTATAATCGGTAAAAATCTCAACCATGGAGA
>CAZEGE010000067.1:0-18404 GCA_964511765.1 uncultured Anaerolinea sp. | reverse complement strand
CAGGACAAGCCTGCAAGCCGCAAAATTGCCTGACCTGAGCGACGCGCATGTCCGCATTGCAGATGATGTCTTTTGCTTCCCCACATTCAAAGCGTTTATTTTGTATATCTCGCGCGGTTTGTACGCGTGCGCGAATGATTTCACTTGATTCACATGTCCTGTCACTGCTCAACTTTCGTAATCCACTCTGGGAACCTCGATGTGAATATCAATGCGACCCAACAACGGGCCAGAGATCCGTTTTTGATATTTGGTTACCATGGCGGGTGCACAGGGACAGGGTTTTAGTGAGTCGCCGTGGAATCCGCAGGGGCAGGGTTACACACATCGACCATATTTTTCTTGCTCAGTAAGGGGCAGAAGGGTGATTTTGAAGGCTTGTCTCAAAACCACCGTCAAAATAAATGATGTATTACCAATAGTATTAAACGGGGCTATCCTTGTGGCTGCCCCATAGGGACCTCCACCGTTAATGGCGGTTTTTTGATTCTTTTATTAGGGTGGTCTATACTTTCAAGCGGTTGGGGTAGGACAATTTGCTCTCAAAAGCTGCTTACGGTAGAATTGAGCGATACTTGCTACCCAACGGAACAAAGGCCCCCCACCCACGGCATTACAGATAATTGGTCTAGCTATGCACATTTTTTACCCCAACAGTGGAGACTGCACTACACCGAAATGTTGGAAGTTTATAGTTGAGTAAATGCGCGACAGAATCCAAATATAAGCTGGAGAAACAAATGACTGTACTTTCAGAATCGCTTATCGAAATCCGTGAGCATAACGGCCCAGATTACAAGCCGCTTGTTGACTATCAATCATGGCGCGTGGCATTGATGAACTATACAGTCGACCTTTTGCCTGAAAAGATCAACCGTATGCAAAAACATACAGAGACGGATGAGGTCTTCGTTTTAATGAAAGGGCGTTGTATTCTATTTATCGGCGAGGGGGAAGAAGGGGTGACGAAAGTCCATGCACTAGATATGGAGTTATATAAACTTTATAATGTTAAAAAAGGTGCATGGCATTCGCATACGTTCAGCGAAGATGCGCGCGTACTGATCGTAGAGAACTGCGATACAGTTATTGAGAATTCTCCATTTGTTTGGTTATCTGAAAGTCAATGCAAAGATGTTTTCGAGTTGGCGAAGAGTTTGTGGAAATAATTGCAGGGGTTGTCCAAAAAGGTATTTGATGACAGGACAACATAGTAAAAGGGTAAAAAAACTGGCAGTCATTGGGCTGCCAGTTTCCGTATGTTATGAGCAATAGAGAGAATATCGTATTCAGTCTTCACTTTTTCAAGCCCCTGAGTGAAAATCTGCGATAGCCTCGATTATGCTTGCTATCCCCGAAAACCGTTCGGGTTCTGTAGTCTGTTTCTTGCGCAAAGCCATGCCTTGCTAGAAAGCATTTCTTCTTTGGCTTGTTGGCAATAACGCTGAAGTTCGAGGCTGACCTGGATCCGCCGATTGTATTTGGCTTTGTTGCACTTTGGTTTGAACGGACAAGTGGAACAATGTGCACATTCATAAAATCGGGATTCTGAAAGATAGCCAGTCGTCGTCTTGTAGAGTCTGGTTTCCAGATAGATCATGGGATGTTGAGCCGGACAGGTGAATTCATCCTTTGCGGGGTCGTAGGGAAAGTTGGCAGACTGGAAACGAGCCTCATCGATCCATTCCGCTTTGCGGGGAGGATGTTGTTCCTTGGTAAAGGTGTCGTATTTGAGGAAATTGTTGATCTGCTTCCTTTCCAACCAGGCATAATTCGCTTCGCTACTATGGCCTGCATTTCCCGATATATTTTTCGACTTTGTGTCTTCTGGAAAATTTTGATACTCCATGTGAGCAATAATAAGGCTCGTATCATCTGCACGTTGGTACAGGAGGTAATGTGAGGATGTTAGCCGTTTTGATGGAACGGCAAGCTGCCTAGATTCCATGTGGGCGTGGTGTTGGATAAAAAGCAGGAACAAGAACAAACGAGTGCGGTTCAGTTGTATACAACGGATTGTGGCTGTCTATCGTTCAGTAACACATTATTTGATGAATCGCAGGGCTTGACTTTTTACGGGGAAGTCTGTAAAATATGTTTGTTAGTCCACTGAATTTACAAAGTATGGTGAAGGTGACATAATATGCCTATGCGTGTAGGTGCCTCTCAGGAAATTTATTTTCTCAAGGATTTGCCGTTGACCATGAATAAAGCAACTCATCAACAAACCAAACAACATAATCGTGACCTGGTGCTGCAGACCATCTTTGCTCACGATTCGGTCAGCCGTGCAGAAGTGGCACGCGTGACCCATCTCACCCGTACAACGGTCTCGGATGTTGTCACTGGTTTGCTCACCGAGGGTTTGGTGGAAGAAGTTGGACGTGGAGAATCAAATGGCGGAAAATCTCCCATCTTATTAAGCATCGTGGCTGACTCGCGCTATTTGATTGGACTAAATCTTGCTCAGGATAAATTTATTGGAGCAGTTGTAAATTTAAGAGGGGAGATCAAAGAAATCGTGGAAGCGCCTGTCCATGACGATAATGGAGAGAAGGCGCTTCAACTTGTATATCAAATCCTCGACCAACTTACCCGCAAAAAATTAAAGCCGATCGTTGGTATCGGAGTCGGCACGCCGGGTCTTGTCAACACGCGCGAAGGCATTGTTGTTAACGCGGTGAATTTGGAATGGAAGAACCTTCCGCTTAGTCGATTGCTTGAAAAGAAATACAAACTCCCTGTTTTAGTGTTGAATGATAGTCAAGCTGCTGCGATCGGTGAATATGTTTATGGCGGCGACCATACGCCTAATGAGAATTTGATCGTTGTTAATGTCATACATGGTATTGGTGCGGGTATCTTGATCAATGGCCGTTTGTTCCAGGGTGATGGCGGAGGCGCAGGGGAAATTGGCCACATTGTTGTGCAGGAGAATGGCGAGTTGTGCCGCTGTGGCAAACGCGGTTGTTTGGAGACCATCGCCAGTGCGCGAGCGGTTCTTATGCAAATGAAAATGGTCTCGCTTGAAGAGGTGTTTTCAGCTTTTCAAGACGGCAATTCAAAAGCAAAAACTGTGGTTGCAAAAGCTGGGCATTATCTCGGTGCGTCTCTCGCGAATTTAATCGGCACATTCAATATTCATAAAATTGTTCTCACCGGTGATATGACTCGCTTTGGTGAAGTGTGGTTGAACGCCGTCAACACATCCATGCAGACCGGCGCGTTAACCCGCATGGTAGAAGACACAAAACTTGAGATCGGCAAAATGGATTATCGCGCCTGCATCCTCGGCGCTTCCGCGTTTTTGTTGCTCGATGATTATTCGCTTTTGTTCACTGAAGAAAATTAATGTTTTTTCGATTGGTTCCCCCTCGCGTACAACCTCCGCTGGATGAAAATTTCCGTCCAGCCATTTTGGCAAATCAAAATTTTCAACGTGAAGTTGAATCTATTGGCGCGCGGCTGGTACTTGGCCTCGAAAGAAGTGGGAGCGAAATTTCAAGATTTGAGACCAGGGTCTATCCCGAAAGTCATCTGAATTTTGAAGCCAATTATCAATACGTCGAGCGCATTGTAAAATTTTTGCTTTGGCAGCGCGGCGGCCATACTCTTTATGTGGGCGGTTCGCACAAGATCGCTGAATATCTGAGAAAAAATTATTCCGCAGATGGCGTAAAAAGTTTTGACTTTAAGTTTATGGGCGAACAGGTTTACGAGAAGGATTTTTCTGTCATTGCCTGTGATGTGGATGAAGTGCCCGCTTCGCGCGAGACTGGGAAACTGCTCGGCCGCAGTTTGCAGGGTCACCGCATTGGGTTTGACCTCGGTGCATCTGATAGAAAGGTGAGCGCCGTTGTAGATGGGACTCCTATCTACAGTGAAGAGGTGGTCTGGGAGCCGCGCAAAAATGCCTCACCAGATTATCACTATCGCGAGATCATGACCGCGTTAAAAACTGCCGCAAGTAAAATGCCGCGTGTGGACGCGATTGGCGGAAGTTCCGCTGGCATCTATATTGAAAACCGCCCGATGGTGGCTTCCTTGTTCCGTGGAATTCCCCAGGAGCAATTTGGTGAAATAAAAAACATGTTCCTACGCATCCGCGAAGAAATGGGTGTGCCGCTGGAAGTGATCAATGACGGCGACGTGACTGCATTGGCGGGCTCCATGTCCATTGAAGATAACGGGATTCTGGGTATTGCCATGGGTTCGAGTGAAGCCGCGGGGTATGTAAATAAAGAGGGACATATCATGGGCTGGCTAAACGAACTGGCTTTTGCGCCGATTGATTACAGCCCAAATGCACCTGATGAAGAATGGTCTGGTGATAAAGGTTGCGGCGCTTCCTATTTTTCACAGCAATGCGTCTTTCGCCTTGCACCTAAAGCAGGGATTGAAATCCCTGTGAATGTGACCGATGCCGAGAAATTGAAAACTGTACAAGAAAAATTGGAAGCAGGTCATGAGGGTGCGTTCAAGATCTGGCAGAGCATGGGCATTTATCTGGGTTATGGCATCGCTCACTATGCTGACTTCTACGATATCAAGCATGTCTTGATCCTTGGCCGTTGCACATCTGGACGCGGCGGTGAATTGTTGCTCGAAGGCGCGAAGAAAGTATTTGAAACAGAATTTCCTGAATTGTTGAAGCAGATCGAATTGCATTTACCTGATGAAAAAGTACGCCGCATAGGCCAGTCCGTTGCGGCGGCGAGTCTGCCAATTGTATAAGAGGAATATTTATGAAATTTCACTTTGATACCGCCGAGATTTACGTTCCCGATAACAAGCCTGTGGAAAAGGCGCTTTCGCGTACGACTCATTTATGTTTTGCGGCGCATCAGGATGATATCGAGATCATGGCCGCACAGCCGATCCTTGAGTGTTTTCAGCAAAAGGACAAATGGTTTACAGGCGTGGTTGTGACTGATGGGCGCGGTTCGCCGCGCGATGGTTTATACAAGGATTATTCAGATGAAGAAATGCGCCTTGTCCGGTTTAAGGAACAGCGCAAGGCGGCGGTTGTGGGTGAGTTTGCGGCGCAGGTGATATTGGATTTTCCGAGCAAGTTTATTAAGGACGCGTCGCGATCCGAGCCTGTGGAGGATATTATGGCATTGATCCGTGCCGCGAAGCCGCAGATCGTTTACACCCATAACCTCGCGGATAAACACGATACGCACGTCGGAGTCGTTCTCAGGGTAATTGATGCTCTTCGAAGGCTAGACCAGCTTGAACGTCCCGCGCGACTCGTGGGGTGTGAAGTCTGGCGTTCACTGGATTGGCTGGCTGATCCAGATAAGGTGTTGATGAATGTATCCGATCATGAGAATTTACAGTTTGCATTACTGGGTGTTTTTGATTCACAAATTGCTGGAGGCAAACGCTATGACCTGGCCTCAATGGGCCGCCGTCGCGCCAACGCCACTTATTTTGAAAGTCACGGCGTGGACACAACTACCGGGCTGTCGTACGCGATGGATATGAGTCCGCTGGTGAGTGACGCAACGAAAGACCCTGCTGTGTTTGCCCAAGATTTTATCCAACGCTTTGCACAGGATGTCAATGAGCGTATTCGCAGGATGAGTTAGAACCTTTATTAAATCCAAAGCATCCGGCAGAAAGGAGGCTGAAAAGATCTCTTATACTTCAATGTCAAAACCGTGTATATAAACTTTCCAATATAAAAATCTCAAGGAGAAGAAATGATGAAGAAACTGTTCACTTTGTTATCAGTTCTAGTGCTCGCCAGCATGTTGCTTGCCGCTTGCGGTTCCCCCACGACGACCGTAGCGCCTGCCGCGACCGAGCCACCTGCGGCCGCTACTGAAGCGTCTGTGGCTACCGAAGCCCCTGTGACCAAGCCCGTGACGATGGATTTTGTCGTCTGGTCCTATGGTATTGAGACCATCAATGACAACATCAAGAATTTTCAGGAGCTCAACCCCAACATCACTATTAACCTCAAGGATTACTCCTGGCTTGACTACCACGACACAATGGTTGGCGCCTTTGCAGCCAATAACCCGCCGTATCTGCTGTACGGCTCAGATCACTGGCTGAACGAATGGGCCTCGGCTGGCTGGCTTGCCCCGTTGGGTCAATACTGCCCAAACGTTGCAGAATACTCCAAGGAAGTCGCTCCTTATGCTCTTCAGGGGATGACTTATAACGGCGAAGTCTATGGCGTGTCCTACTATGCCGATACGATGGACTTCATCTACAACGATGCCCTGCTCCAAAAAGGTGGTTTTACAACTGCTCCAGCAACCCTGGATGACGTCTACACTCAGGCCAAGGAATTGAAGGCCAAGGGCGTGAACCAGTACCCGATCATCATGGCCTGGTCTCAGAAGGAAGGCGCTTTCCCGGAGGCCTGGACCTCGTTAGTGTTTGCCCAACAGGAAGGCGGCAATGCTTTGTTTGATGCCGACCTCAATCCGGTCTTCAACAAGGAAGGCAGCGCAGCTTACAATGTAATGGAATGGTTGCGCAAGGTCTACGCTGAAGGCTTGATGGATCCCGCCAGCCTCTCGATGGCAGAGATTGACCAGGTCAAATCCATGCAAGCTGGTGCTCACACATTCACGATTGCACCGCAATACAACATGGCCGAGTTGAACAAGCCGGCCAGTGGTGATTTCGCCGGCGAATTTAAGATCGCATTGATGCCTGGCCCGAGCCATGCCACCGTCGGTTACGTCCGCTTCTATGCCATGACCCAAAAAGTCATTGATGCAGGTCCTGAATACATTGATGCGGCATGCAAATTCATGGACTATTTCGGTGGGAAGACCGATGGCGATTATACAGTCGTGAAGCGCTGGGCCGTTGAGAACGGTCTCGGCTTTGCCCAACTACCGCTGTTCGATGACCCAGCTGTCATCGAAGCCTTCGGAAAATGGGGTGATGTACCCATGATCAAACAAAATGCCACACTTGCCCGTGCCAAAGAAGGTATGACTCCTTGGTACGGCAGCTGGGACGTCTTTGCCCGCGCTGAAATCCAAAAGGGTATCCTCGGCCAACAATCTTCTCTTGACTCGCTCAATAATATGGCTGACCAATGGAATGAGTTGAAAGCTGCCCAGTAAAGTTTTCCCATAGGAGGATGGGATACACAAGGTCCTGTCCTCCTATGGAACCAGAAGGCCCATTTATTGGAGGTGAACGATGTCTGCCACTACCACCACAAAAGAAAAGGTACGCCGAAATTCCAATTGGTTAATTGAAGGATTTTATCCGTATGCTTCAGTGCTGCCTGCTCTGCTGGTAATTGTCCTTTTCACTATCTATCCGGTATTCTATGCGGTCCGCATCAGCTTCTACCAATATATTCTGACAAAACCAAATTCACATCCCTTCATTGGTCTTAAGAATTTTCATGATGTAATTACCAGCTATTACTTCAAAAATTCGCTCATCAATACCAGCATCTATACTATAGCTTCGGTTACAGGAGTAATCATATTTGGGTTAATCGTAGCGCTGCTATTAAATACGAAAATTCGATCCGTCAATGCACTAAAGATTATTATCTTGTTGCCCTGGGCAATTCCGGCAGTCGTTGCAGGTCTGATGTGGAAATGGATCTTAAACTCAGATTTTGGCATTCTTAATGGCATCTTATACTCACTGGGCGCAATCGAATCTTATATTCCTTTCCTGGCCGACCCTATTCTGGCAAAGCTAAGCCTTATCATGGCGCACATATGGAAAGAAGGCCCTTTGGCGGCCATTTTCATCCTGGCAGGTCTTCAGCTCATTCCGGATGAATTTTATGATGCGGCGAAAATCGATGGCGGCAGTAGTCTGCTGGTGTTCCGATTTATTACATTGCCGCTTCTGCGCCCTATTTTATTGGTTGTCCTGGTTTATGAGACTATGACGGCATTCCTTACATTTGACATTGTCTACGTGTTGACAGGCGGCGGCCCGGCCGATTCAACCGCACTTATCAGTTGGTTTGCCTATGCTGAAATTTTCAAGTTCCTTAATTTGGGAGCTGGTATTGCACTGTCAATCATCATTGCGTTAATAACCCTGATATTGATTATTCTTTACGTGCGGGCATTGAAGACCGACGATACGATCTCTTGAGGATGGCATAGCGATGAGAATTAAACCGCGCGCGTTAACAAAATCGATTTTTCTGAATTTGCTGGTACTTTTCTTGATCGTTTATATCGCGGGTCCCTTCATCTGGGTGATTTCCGCAAGTTTTCAAGGTGAAAATGAATTGCTAAAGAAACCACCTTCCTTCATTCCAAAGAATCCCACAACGGATAACTATCGTTATGTGTTTACCGGTCAGGTGCCAACCTCCTATGAGGTAAAGGGTCAGTTACGCAGCCGGATTTCACAGGAAGCGCGGCTGATCGCCCCCGCTCTTAAAAATAGTTTTATTATTGCTATATCCGTGTTGTTGATCAACCTATTGTTTGCCACCCCTGCGGCCTATGCTTTTGCACGCTTGCGCTGGAAGTTCAAGGGCGGATTCTATAACTTTATCCTAGGTAGCAGGCTAATGCCTGCCATGGCGATTGTTATTCCGTATTATGTGATTATCCAATCGTTAAAATTGATGAATACTCATTTATCTCTGATCCTGGTACATTCCGCGCTTACCATCCCATTTTCCATCTGGTTCCTGACGCTATACATCACAAATATCCCCCGAGAAATGGAGGATGCAGGTCTGGTGGACGGGTGCAATTATTTCCAAGTTCTGCAGAACATTGTTGTACCAATGATCCTGCCCGGTCTGATTGCGGCCTCGGCCTTCGCCTTTATGACCTCCTATAATGAGTTCCTGTTTGCTCGTTTCTTGACTACATCCATCACGTCTCAGACTGGGCCGGTGATCATTTCATCGATTTCTGGCAATCCCGATGTCTCCTATTCATTGATTTCGGTCTGCGTCACCCTCGGTATGATTCCACCTGTCATTCTGGCCATTAGCATGCGCAAGTGGCTCACCGAGGGTCTGTCTTCTACGATTACGTTCCGTTGAAAGCCCAGCGTGGTAGATTCATTCGAAGAGGAAACATGCTTACTACGAAAGAAGAAGTCCAGGCACGCGAAGGAACCCTCATCCTGCCCACCTATGCCATCAAAGGTGAAAATCGCAATCCTGTCTTCAGTTCTCAATATGGGGTGGCACATATTTACCCGTATACATTGCTGGATGATATCGACGCCAAAAGCAATGATAAAACTTACCACACGCTGGTATTGGAAAATCAGTACCTGCGGGTCAAGTTAATCACTGACCTGGGTGGCCGCGTATATTCCGTTTTTGACAAAGTCTCCCAACGGGAGGTGTTTTATAAGAACCCCATTGTGCGTTTTGCCCCCCTGGCAATTCGCGGAGCTTTTTTCTCAGGCGGTTTGGAATTTAGTTTCCCGGTGGCGCACGCCCCTACCACCTGCGATAAGGTCAATTGGGATATTCGCAATAATGAGGATGGGTCTGCAAGTGCTTCAATAGGCGGGCTGGAACATCTCTCCGGCTTGCGCTGGATGATAACTTTGACCCTTTTTCCCGACCGCTGTGCATTAGCCCAGGATGTCTATTTATACAACCCAGGCACAATTCCTGGCAGATACCACTATTGGACCAATGCATCTTTGGATGCGAACGAGGGTACGGAGTTCATTTACCCTCTTCAGCGCGCCCGCTCCTATGAATACGCAGGGAGTGCCTCCTGGCCTTTTGCGCGTCTCGATTTGATTCAGGAGGACCCCGGCCTGCCTGGCATGGAAGGTGTACCCATGTGGCCAGCCGCACGACTGCTGACGCCAGTTAATTTACGCTGGCAGAAAAATATGCTTGCCCAAGTATCCGTATTTGGCAGGGAGGTGTCGTGGAACTATTTTGGTGCCTGGCAGCATAAAGTCAATCATGGATATGCCCATGTCGCGAATAGCCGCGATGTTTCTGGAATGAAACTTTGGTCGTGGGGAAATGCACCTGTTGGTGTGGTCAACCAAACTGCCCTAACCGATGACGGGTCTTTGTATGCCGAGACCCAATGCGGCGCAATGGAAACCCAACTTGACTTTGACTTTCTTCAACCCGGCGATACACGCGCCTGGCGTGAGTGGTGGATCCCGCTGCGGGAAATTGGCGGGCTGACTTGTGCTTCCGAAACCATCGGGGCCAGGATTAACCTGAAACCTTTTAGCGATAGTGAATTGGTCAGATTAACCGTGGCACTTTGTCCGGCGATGGCATACGACAAGGTCGCGGTTACGGTTACAGTGCCTGACAAAGTCCTAATGGAAGAGATCTGTTCAGTTTCACCTGAAAAGCCGTGGATTCACGAAACCACAATTCATGCTGTCGAGATCGCCGATAAACCGATTACTCTGGTTGTTAGAGATTCGCTCGGTGGAGTGATATTGGAAAATACTCAGAGCCGAGAACCTGGCCAGATAAACGCATTTAACATAAGAGAAGACATTCATCCACCCACAGCTGACGATTTTTATTTGCTGGGAGTAAAGCATGAGAACTTTGACAACCGGGAGCAGGCGAAAGCGGCTTATATGAAGGCGCTGCGGGTTGCCGATAACCATCAAAAAGCTCATCTGCGTTTTGGTCTGATGTTACTCCGCTCCGCGCAATTTAAAGAAGCAGATCTGCATCTATCCCGCGCGGAGAAACTCGGACTCATTGAAAGCTCCTATTATCGCGGGCTTATCGCATTATTCGAGGGTAGGTTGACTGATGCCGAAGAGAACTTCAAATCCGGACGGACCTCTGAATCTCATTCAACGGCGGCTGTAATGGGCTTGGGCAAAGTTGCATTGCGCAATAAAAAGTGGGATCAGGCGATCGGATTCTTTCTTCAGGCAAGCCAGCAGGCAGTTCGAACGGTCTCGCCATCTACCTTACTTGCTATTGCATTGCGACACGCTGGAAAAGTGGAGGAAACGCGCACAGAGTTACAGCAAGTATTAGCGCGTGATCCACTCAACCACCCGGCTCTGTATGAACTGGCTATAGGGAATCATCCTGAAAGTGAGGCGAATCAGCGCAAGTTGCAGCGAATCTTATCGGATGATGATCAATACTTTATTGATTTGGCTTGTTATTACATAGATGCCGGTTTGCCAGGCGATGCGCTCGAGGTGTTGAAGACTGCCTGGTTGCAGAAGGAGAATGCGATGACGGCTTATCTCGCTGCCTTCCTAAGCCATCAGATCGGGGACGATGACGCTGAAGGCACCTGGCTCAAGAAGGCCCACGACGCCTCTCCAGATTTTGGATTCCCAAGCCGCCTGGAGGAAGTCTTGGCGTTGCAATTTGCCCTGGAAAAAGATTTTCAAGATTCAAAGGCAAAGTACTTCCTGGGGAATTTCTTCTATGCCCGTGAGCGCTGCGACGAAGCCATCCAACTGTGGACTGAGGCCCTGGATGGAATGGACACTTATGATGTCATCTTCCGCAACCTGGGTATCAGCGCCTGGCAGCGAAAGAACAACCCCTTAGAGGCCATCAAGTGGTTTGAAAAGGCATTAGCCCTTAACCCTCACAACCAGGACCTTTATCTGCACCTTGACGAATTGTACAAGTCCCAGAATCTAACTAATAACCGGGAACAATTACTTGACAGAATAAAAGGTCTTTCAGATGCCCGGGAAGATGTGCATAAACATCGAATCACAATGATGGTGGAACTTGGGCATTATCAGGAAGCGATAGAATTGATGGCGGGTGAGAAGTTTATTCCATTGGAAATGGACCAGAGTTTCCACGAAGTCTACGTGCAGGCTCTCATGCTGCGCGCGAAAGATCATCTCAATGCGGGTCGAATGGAAGCAGCCATCCGTGATTACTACAAAATGCTGGAGTATCCGGAAAATCATGGTGTGGGAGCTCCAACGACCCGGGCTCAAGCTCATATTTATTACCATCTCGGCCTTGTATATGAGAAATTGGGCAAATACGCGCAGGCGATCAAAGCCTGGCGTGAAGCAGCTAGTGAGCATCATCCTCATGCGAAAGAACTCTTCACCTATGTCCAGATGGCGCTCGATAAGCTCAGCCGTTATAGCGAGTTGGGCCTGGAAGACTAAACAAAGCAGAAATCGGTATCCGATGTAGACGCTTGAGAATGCAAAAACCGGTTACCGGAAATAATTCAGCAAAAAAGGAGAAACGTTATGAAAGCCTTGTATGCCGGTGATGCCGCATCGAAAATTGGTCCAATTTTTGTTGCCTCGCCTTTCAATGTGGAGGTCAAAGGGTTCTCCCATCATATTTGGGGCCAGCCGCTGATTGATTCATTAAATGAAGGTCAGATTGAAGTTGTTCATATGACAAACGAACAAGCAATAGCCGATTTTCCACGCACGGTTGAAGGGTTATCTGAGTTCGACGTTGTTATCCTCTCAGACTGTGAGTTCGAAGTATTGGCTCTTTACCCATTCTGGGTGCCGGGTACACCCGTGCCTCGCACCAACCGGATTAAGGCCATTCGAGAATATATACGAAACGGCGGAGGCCTATTAATGGTTGGCGGCTGGACATCCTTCAGCGGCCGATTTGGCCATGGCGGGTACTACAATACGCCCATCGAAGAAGCGTTACCGGTTACTTGCATGAAAGGTTTGGATGACCGGGTAGAGACCCCGGAAGGAGTAAAGGTCAAAATTTTAAAAAGCGAGCATCCCATTGTGAAGGGAATACCCTGGGAGGATTGTCCGGTTTTCGAAGGTTTCAATAAAATTTTTCCAAAGCAGGGCGCAGAAGTACTCGCAACGATCGGTGAAGGTGAAGACGAGAACCCTTTGATCGTTACATGGGAATTCGGCAAAGGCCGAGCGATGGCCTTTGCCAGTGATTGCAGCCCGCATTGGGCGCAATTCTTCCAACCATGGAAGTATTACGGCCAGTTCTGGCGCCAGGCAGTGCGCTGGTTGGGAAAAGAAAAATAACCACAGCCTCCTGATTGACGCGTGTCGACTTGGCTTTTTCCAACTAGTGTAAATATGCATGGCTGGTTTCCAGCCATGCATATTTACACTTGATTACACATTCGAAACTTCATAACCATCCTGTTTCAGGAGGACGAAAAATGAAAGATATCACCTTTGCCATCATCGGTTCTGGGTTTATGGGAAATGTATTGGCTAGAGCGGCGAGCGAGTTGCCGTATGCCAAATGTGTAGGCGCCGCCGATGTGGATCTTGCCCGAGCGCGAAATTTGACTGATACCTATGGTGGAAATACGTATCAAGATTTTCATGAAATGCTGGATAAAGAAAACCCGCAGGTTGTATTCATCGCAACTCCGGAACATAATCACCTGGAACCTGTAGTCGCTGCCGCCGAACACGGTGCGCAGGTATTCCTGGAAAAACCGATGGCCACATCCCTACAAGATGCCGATAAAATTGATAAGGTCTGTAAAGATGCACGGGTCAAACTGATGATCGGCTACATCCTGCGCTTTGAAATTTCTTATGCCATGATTCAATCCGCCGTGGCCGAAGGCAGTATTGGTAAATTCCTCTCTGCTTATGCGCGACGCATGGCCACCATCACCGAGGCGCGCCGGTTGGGCGGACGGGTCAGCCCTTTGACCTATATCGGTGTGCACGATATTGACCAAATTCTCTGGTACCATCCGATTCCAGTAAAATCCGTTTACGCCAGGGCAACCAAGGGTCGCGTATGGGAAGAGCTAGGCACCTTTGATTCTGTGTGGCTGATGATGGAATTTGAGGACGGAGCCCTGGGAATTCACGAAGTGGGTTGGTGCCTCCCTGAAGAATGGGCTAAATGGCAAAGTCCGGCTTCCTGGAGTGGTTTCGGTGACGTACGCATGAACGTTACGGGAACACACGGGAATTTATTCCTGGATTTCACGCCGATGAACTTATACGGAGTAAATCAAGAAGGCTGGAAGATGCCGGATACCCGCCACTGGCCGACCCTGCACAATAAGACAATTGGTTCGGCAAAACTGGAAGTTGAACACTTTTTTGAATGTGTAATCAACGATAAGACCCCACTGGTGACTAGTGAGGATGGTCGGCGATCTCTTGAAGTAATGCTGGCCGCTGAGAAGTCAATAAACGAAGGCAAGAAAATTAACCTACCTCTCTGATTACTATTTACCAAGTTTCATCCTATACACATTAAGTCAAATTTAGCAAGGCCCTCGATTGAATAATGTTCATTATTCTACAAATCGTAATCCGGCTCTTAAGGCATGCTTGTTGAAACACAACACAATGCCTAATTTGAGCGTTGTCGGTTGTGCTGATCACCAAAAAGTTGCAGATGAAATCGCGGAGCTCTCCATCACCATTGTCCGTGGGCAGGCCAGCCTCCTGGCCCTCCACTTACAACTGGGTCGGCGAGTTGTTGTTGTCATCCCCAAGCCACAGGATTTGACACTTGCAGATACATCTTCGTACATCGTCCCCGCACTGGCAAGCTCACACCGCGCTTATTACCCGAATGTCGATGAATTTATTATCCTTGGTGCATCGAACGCGTATAACCAAATCGGCCAACAGGCTATTACTCACGAAGTTTTGAAAATGAACATTTCGACTTTCGTGGTGGCATTGCCTCTCCCCTGTGATTCGACTCCAGTCCTTGAATCGCCGACTTACCTATATACCTATAGCATACTTGAATCTGCCATGCAGGTTCTCGTAAAAGCCCTGTTTGGAATTATTCCCTTTCAAGGCCGTCTGCTTATTTCCATTCACGGCTTGTACAACATCGGTCATTCCTTGGAGAAATAATATGTCACTTCATTCTGAAATTTCTGAACAACCTGAACATATTAAGGCGCTATTAAGCAATCAGCGTAAAACCATTGAGCAGATTGCGAATGCACTGCGCAAACGCGATATTTCGTATGTCTTTTTGGCCGCGCGCGGAAGTTCAGACAATGCGGGGCGATATGCAAATTATCTGCTTGGCGCGCAAAATGGACTTCCGCTGGCGTTGGCAACACCATCCTTGTTTACATACTACAAACAACCTCCGAAATTGAAGAATGCTTTGGTGGTGGGTATTTCGCAATCAGGCAAGTCCCCTGATATTGTCAGCGTGTTGGATGAGGGCAGAAAGCAGGGGTGCGCAACGCTTGCTATAACAAATGAGCCCATATCTCCACTTGCGCAAAGCGCGGACTATATTATTGATATTCAGGCGGGTGCAGAGAAAGCGGTCGCTGCGACGAAGACTTATACAGCAGAATTGATGTCCATTGCCATGCTCTCGGCTGCGTTAAGCGGAAATAAAAAACACTGGGAGGATTTAGGAAAAGTTGCAGGCTGGATGAAAGAAGCTTTAAGGCAGGATAAGATTGTTGCGCAAGCCGCACAGAGATACCGATATATGGATCAAACGATTGTGCTTGGTCGTGGATTTAACTACGCCACTGCCTTTGAATGGGCCTTGAAACTAAAAGAATTGACTTATATTAATGCCGGGCCGTATTCCTCCGCAGACTTCGCACATGGACCGATTGCGATGATCGAACCTGGATTTCCCGTTCTGTCTGTCGCACCGAAAGGCAAAGTATTTGGCTCGATGCTGGAAATGCTCAAGCGTTTGCGTGAAGATATTTCTGCCGAACTGGTTGTGATCTCGAACGACAAAAGAGCGTTGGCGTTGGCTCAAATGCCTTTGACCATTCCTGCTGACGTGCCTGAGTGGTTGTCTCCGCTAGTGAGCATTCTCCCCGCGCAGTTGTTCTCTTATCATCTTACACTTGTAAAGGGATTTAACGCTGAGCAGCCCCGAGGTATCCACAAAGTGACGAAGACAAGATGACGGCTTAAGATTTGTCAAGGAGCAGTTCCTTCGTGACAGATTCGAATGTAGACAGGAAATTTATTCAATCGTGGAAAAAGCAAGACATCAAAGTCATTGTTGCGTAACGGAGAACCATGCTGCTTGAAAATTTTCGCCCGCAATCCAAAGTTCTCTTGTTACTTGGGCTTCTCGTCTCCTGAACGCATGTATTGAAACCAACCACCACCGTGCCACATAAGTAAATCTCCATAAATCGTGAATTATTAATCGGGAGTCGAGAGTCGGGAATCGTGTAGAGGGGTTTTCCAATTCCCAAATAACGATTCCCGATTCCCGCTTTCTTCTATTGCGCCTCTGTACGCCCGATTCCGCAACTGGATGAATGGGGAGGTTATAATTATTTCCGAAAGCACTGGAGACACATCACATGTTTGAAGTAACCTCTGCATGGAAGTCCACTTTTCCCGATGCCCAGGCGGGGGTATTGGTCATGCGTAATGTCATTAACCCAGCTCATCACACTGAACTGGAAATATACAAAACGGAAATAGAGGAACAACTGCGTTCTCAATTTTCCGGGTGGGATCGTGCGGCAATTTCCGACCTTCCCATTCTACAGGCATATAACACCTATTATCGCCACTTCAAAAAGACCTATCATGTTCAACTTCAAATCGAATCAATTGCCTGGAAAGGAAAGCCCATACCCAGTGTATCGGCTCTTGTCGAAGCCATGTTCATGGCGGAAATGAAGAATATGTTACTAACAGCGGGACATGATTTGGATGTTCTGAAGCTGCCTCTCATACTGGATGTTTCAAAAGGGACTGAAAGTTATAAATTACTGAGAGGGGATGAACAGGCGCTTAAGGAAGGCGATATGATGATCAGTGACGGAATGGGCATTATTTATGCCAGATGATGATGTTTTGGATCGTCAAATCTCTTTCTTTTCAACACTAACCTTTGTTCCTCCTGGCATTTCAACTGTGACGTCCCCTGGATCATACAGGACTTGAGGCATGCTCCAGCGAAAAACCCATTTCGCATCTTCAGGGCTAGCGTTGACACAACCACGCGAGGAGGGTTCGCCGTAGTTGTTATGCCAAAAGGTTGAATGAATTGCAACCCCTGTGCCTACAAAGAGACTCACCCATCCCACCGCTGGTAGACTCCAACCTGCCGAAGCACTTCCACCGCTTAAGGGCAATGAGATAGCCTTACGCCATATGGGAAATTTCCCGACGGGAGTCTCCCATACATCTACTCGATTGCCCCAAGCATCATACAACGCGCCACTCGAAATGCGTGCAAAATGGACTTTGTTCTCATCCTCAAAGCAGGATAAAGTTTGATAATCAATATTGACAACGATTCGTTTTTCTTCCGCAAGGGGGGTGATAGGGGATATTTCATCCGAAGTCAAAGATCGAAATGCTTCAGCAGGACCCCAGAACAAATCACCGGAGCCATATTTTTCGTTGAGTCGATACCAGACCTTGCCAGACTCGTCGGTGCGCATTTGATCCACCCAAATGATCTGACTGTAGACGAAGCGCGCGGGTTGTCCAATCGATTCCCGATATTGAAGCCAGGGAGCGCGTGAAGGCGGGTTGTCGAGAATCAATTCCACGTACGGGACCGTGACCTCCATCCACATGCCCTGCCCAAGACTGGTTGCCGGCAGGGCGTTCATGGCAACGTTTGGTTGATTGTAAACGGGCTGCACGTTGCCACCCCAGACAAATCCATAGGGAGTTTCGACCCAGCGTTGATTGATCCGACCAGGCATTAGCCCAACGGATTCCCGTACCCAGGGAACCACATTATCTTCATATAAAGCACCGATGATCTGGCTGTTCGCGTCGGGCCGCATGAAGACATCCACTTTGCCGGCCGTGACACGACCCAATTGGTCGGCCTGGGGAAATTCAGGTAGAACCGGTTTTACAAATGGGCGAAAGGCAAGCGCTCCTGCACCCAGCGCAGCGAGTTTGAGAAAGTCACGGCGCGAGATAGGATTATCACTTTTTCTCATTATCGGATTCAACATGGACGTGAGCGGCGTGCGGTTCGTTTCCCTGATCGTGCCTCATTTGTCCCATCATGAGCAGGTGGGATAATGGGCAAAGCAACGCCAGCCCCACAAGCAATGCCGTGTTCAGAGGAATCTTGAATAGAAATACAGCAGCAAAGCCTGCAATCGGAAGCAGACAGCAAATGAGCATAAGCAGCATGTGTTTCTTATTCATTGTCATCTCCAGTTAGGAAGTGCGTTTGAATGCTGGCAACTGTATATATAAATTGCCATCTTCGATTTTTGTAATAAATTCATCCAATGGGCGTGGCGGAGGACCGTTGATGTTGTTGCCCGCGATATCAAAGCGCCCGTCATGGCAGGGACTGATGTAATGTTGAACGTCAGGATGCCAACTGACCCGACAGGCGAGATGGGTGCAAATGTCCGAGAATACACGAACATCCTTCTTGGTCTGACGCAGAACAAATACGCCATAGCTCAAACCCGTCCGTTCCCAGCCGTTTACTTTGGTGCGTGTAAATTCAAACAACGTGGGAATCCCAAGTGGATATTTGTCGAGTGGGCCGAGAT
>CAZEGE010000066.1:14425-18505 GCA_964511765.1 uncultured Anaerolinea sp. | reverse complement strand
AGGGTGACATTTTTGAGATGACTTGTAGAATAATACCAATTAATAATCTTATTGGGGTTCGTAAAAGAAAAAGCTCCCTCACCCACCCATAAACCGATGTCGCTGCGAGGACACCCTTTGTTTGAAACAATCTCTACTAGAGAACAATAACGATTAAACCTGATGTTCAAATGATGAAGATTGTTAATTCTCGCTCCCTTGCATACCGCCAGCGAAAACGGGACGGGTCACTCCTCCATATCCACGATCTCGCCGCCGTGTTGAATGGCTGTGGCAACCATGCCATCCTGTGAGACATTGGCGGGGATCTTACCTTTGGCGTTGGTAACGATGCATCGAATGGACAGGTCCACGTGGAAGCTATCCCTGATCAATTTCTGTATGATTTCGATCTGGCCGGGCTTATCGAGCTTTGAAACCAGCACATCACTTGCCAGGCCAAGCACAAGCGTATTCCCCTGGATATCGATCATCTTTACTGAATTCAACAGGGCCGAGAAATTCGCCTGTGACTTCGGAAGCGACGCCGCCAGCGACTTCCATGATTTGACGATCTCACCTGCGTTGATGATCGGTTTATCGGATGCAGGCGCTTCGCCCTTCGGGGACTCAGGTCGCTTAACCTCAGGCTTGGGTTCCGCCCTTTGAGTCCCAGCAGGTTGAGGTTTGGTTCGAGGCGCCCCCCCTTGCGTCCCCCCCAAGGTTGGGGGGAATGAGGGGGGGTAGCGTCCAGCACTTCCGCTAAAGCAAGTTCCAAACTCAAGGATGGCTGCCAGCCGCCGCGCAAATCCACAGCGGCGTTGTTGAAGATTTTCATCATGCGCAGGACATCGGATGAATTGAATGAATTCGCGTGCGTTTGCATTTGGGTTTTGACATCCTGCGTAGCCTCGACCTGCTCGATATTGCCCATTTGAATGAGCATCAGGCCGCGCATATATTCGACGATTTGACGGGCGAGCGAGCGCGGGTCTGCGCCTGAGTCGAGGGCGCGGTGAATGGTCTCAAGACCGCGCGCAGGCTGATGCTCAAGGACAGCTGTGACGACCTCGAGAACGGTTTGACTGGTTGCAGTGCCGAGCACCTGCTGCGCGAGGGCAAGCGTGATCTTCGTTCCGGTGGATGCAAGCTGATCGAGCAGGGATTGCGCATCCCGCATGCCCCCCGCCGACTGGCGCGCGATGAGCATGAGCGCTTCCTCATCGGCGGTGAGATTTTCAGCGGCGACGATATATTGGAGGTTGGCGACGATCTCCGCCACCGGCACGCGGCGAAATTCGTGACGCTGGCAGCGTGAAAGCACAGTTGCGGGAATTTTATGAATTTCAGTGGTGGCCAGGACAAAAATGGCATGCGGCGGGGGTTCTTCAAGCGTTTTGAGCAGCGCGTTGAAGGCGCCAGTGGATAACATGTGGACTTCGTCAACAATGTAAACTTTGTATTTTCCCTGCGAAGGAGAGAAATTTATTTTTTCGCGTAAATCGCGCACATCATCGACACCATTATTCGATGCCGCATCTATCTCGATCATGTCCATAAAGCGGTTTTCATTCACCGCCTTGCAATTGTCGCAAGTATTGTCGGGGCGTTGCGCGGGGTCTTCGTTGAGACAGTTGACCGCCTTCGCGAGCAAACGCGCGACGGTGGTCTTGCCGGTTCCGCGCGGGCCGGCGAAAAGATAGGCATGACCGACTCGGTCTGCTTTGATGGAATTGGTGAGAGTCTGGACGACGTGATCCTGTCCGATGACGGAATCCCATAGAAGAGGACGGTATTTACGGTAGAGGGCTTGGGTCATTTTAGTTGGGTAGTCGGATAGTCGAGCAGTTGGGTAGTTGGTGATTGAAAGAGGAAAGCGGCGCTTTGAGCTTGTCGAAGAGAAGAAAGAATAGTTACAGTAATTTTACAAATTCGTCCACACTTAACCCAGATTGACGAATGATGGCGCGAAGAGTGCCGCGATCCAATTCTTTATGATCGGGAACAACCACCTGCCCAAAGGGGTTATCACGGCGCAAAATCATGTGGCTGCCTTCCTGACGTTTGAGATAAAAGCCAGCCTTGTTCAATGCTTTTACACACTCGCGTCCTGAAATTCTTGGCAGTCCACTCATACAGCGACAACCATCGCACTAAAATTTTCTTTGGGTATGGGCAGCCCATCTTCTTCAAGGGCGGAAATGTATCCGTTAATGGCTTCCTTGATATTTGCAACGGCTTCTTCGCGGGTTTGCCCCTGGCTGATACATCCAGGCAGGCTGGGGCATTCAGCAATAAAATACCCATCTTCTCCAGAGTAAATAATTACTTGTCTCATAAATCACCTCTTACGGAACTCGATAAACGGCTCTCAAATTGCCTTGGGAATCAAAAAGCCGTGCGTTCTCGCCGGAACTCCAAACGGCGTCGCCGATGCCCCAGTACAGATCGATGACTGTATCTGTGCCTGAGACGGTATGAACCTGCACCGCTCCGTTTGGATAAAGCGTGAGTTTGGGGAAGGTGAATGTATTGCCGTTTTCATCCTTCAATTGCCATGCAGCCAGTTCCAACTGGTTTTCGCCTTCAAATTTGACAACGACAATTTCAGAGGTCAACGTCCCTGCGCCCACCACGCTGCTGATCTTCACCGGGATGTCCGTTTGCAGGTCTGCGCTTGCAGCGGAAGCCGGGTCGCTGTTGGCGGGGACTGCCTGCTGAACCGAAGACTGGCTGACGGCGCGATAGTTGCGGTCATACCAGAACAGGATCGCTCCCGTCACACTCGCCGAGACGAAAATATTAAGCAGCAGATATTGGAACAACTTGCGGCTATCCATGATGGTTTGTATGATAGCACAATCCAAATGAAATGTCATTGCAAGCAGAGCGAGTCCCAACGAAACAATCCATACGAGATGAAGATTGCTTCGGGTGGAAGAACATCACCCTCGCAACGACATATTTAATTTTTGTTTTTCAGAGATATGGCAACCCAATCGCCCATTTGGCATTGGTCGCTTCTTTCCAGACCCTTGGCCTGCCCAGCCGCAATGACAGATTCCGCCTGGTGCTCGAGGATGCCGCTTAAGATGATCTCTCCCCCGGGTTCCATCAAATCTGCCAGACCCGCGTCAAAGAGCCGAATGAGAATCGGCCCAAGGATATTGGCAACCACAAGCGGCGCAGACTTGAACGGGAATTGACCCGCCAGCACCTCCGTCACCGAGCCCTGACCGAGGATCAATTCATCCCCCACTTCATTGGTATCTGCGTTCTCGCGCGAGTTCTTCACGGATTCAATGTCAATATCCACGCCCAGGACTTTGCTTGCGCCAAGTTTAAGCGCGGCGATGGAGAGGATGCCGGAGCCACAACCGACATCGATCACGTTCATGTCATTCTGAGCGAGCCGCTCTTCGACAAACGAAGAATCTCCAACGCTGTGTAGAGACCCTTCGCTTCGCTCAGGGTGACACTTATCGAAGTATTTCTCCATCAACTCCAAACATAATTGCGTCGTGGGATGCGTGCCCGTCCCAAATGCCATGCCTGGGTCGATCTTGATCGGGATTCGTTTGAGGTCGGGGGATTCCAACCAGGCGGGCAGGATGAGCAGTCTCCGTCCGATCAGGATGGGGTGGTAGTGCTGCTTCCAGGCTTCCATCCAGTTTTGATCCGCGATCTGTTTGTAGGCAGGCGCGGGCACGGGCTGGATCATGCCCAGATAGAAGAGGGACTCTTCGAGTTTTTGTCGAGTCTCTTCGAGTTGATCGTTAACTTCCAAATATGCACGGACGGTGATGGGACCCGTGGCCGTGCCTTCGTCTTCATCATTGACAAACCGCACGCCCTGCTCCGTCATCACGCCATTGGGCGCAAATCGCGCCAGCACATCCGCAACGGATTCGGCGAGTTCGCCGTCCACAGTTAATGAAACTTCAAGCCAGTTCATTTTTTATCTGCCTTATAAAATCGGATTTGAGCCTTCTCCAGGGTAACAAGCCCAGCCTGAATATGCTCATCTATTTCTTCGAGAAATTTTTCGAGCTTTTCTTTTGTATCCACGATCTCGACCACCATCGGCATATCTTCAGAGAG
>CAZEGE010000066.1:0-14325 GCA_964511765.1 uncultured Anaerolinea sp. | reverse complement strand
CGAGCTTTTCTTTTGTATCCACGATCTCGACCACCATCGGCATATCTTCAGAGAGGCGTTCGATCTTGAAGGTATGAATAACACGAGTATTTGCGCCAAAGCCCATGACGCCGCGCAAAACCGTCGCGCCAGCCAGTCCATGCTCGCGGGCTTGCAGAACCAGCCACTCATACAACGGCTTGCCATCATGGCGGTCAGACTCGCCGATGAAAATACGGAGCAGATAACCTTCTTCTGGTAAGTGCATGATTACCTCCAAATCAAGTATGGTCTCGACACGGGCGAGAAGAACATTCGCCCTACTCGACCATCAAGGATTACTGCATCATTTCCAGATCAAATACGAAACGGTGCGACCAAGCCAAACTGCGAGCAGACCTAAAATCACATTCGCGCCAACATTAGCAAGCGCGTTCATCATTTGGCTGTCCCGCGCGAGATTTAGAGTCTCGTTGCCAAACGAAGAGAATGTAGTAAAGCCGCCAAGAATGCCAACAAAAACGAACAGACGTGCCTCACTTGTAAACAGACCGCGGCTCTCCGCAAGCTGGGCAAGGAACCCGATCACGAAGCACCCGATCACATTGACCACAAGCGTGCCATATGGAAAGTCCACACTTTTTGACGCCTGTTGAACATACCCGCTCGCAAGATAACGCAGCGCAGAACCGATAAATCCGCCAAAACCGATAAGAAGAATGTTCGTCAAATTAATTTTCCTTTGTTTGGCCGGCCGCCCATCTGATCAAATCCTTTTCTGCGAACAGCATGCGCGGCAGATGATCCGGGTCAAAATATTTCATCTCAGAAATCTCATGGGAGGCCTTGAATTCTCCGCTCACTATTTTACACAGATAGATCATGGTGATGTGATCGTCTTCCCTGGCGCTGACGGCAGTCAACAATCTTTCAACCTGGATTTGCATTCCCGTCTCTTCAAGGAATTCGCGCACCACCGCGTCTGCCGGCTGCTCATGATGTTCAAGGCTCCCCGCAGGGATGCCCCACTCGAATTTTCGATACGTGTGTTTGAATAAAAGGATGCGTCCCTGCGCATCGAAAATGATCGCAGCCACCGCCGCCTGAAACTTCGCACGGACTATCTTCGAGCCGAGAAAATGGACCCAAAGCGGCATGGCCCGCCAGATTCGCAGAAGAATTTTTATCATGGAGTGAAAACATTATAAAACAAACGAGCGGACTTTCATCCACTCGTCACTGTCTTCTGCCATCTGCGCTACCCCCCCAGCGCCTCGTTCAACCAATCCAAAAAACCTTTTTCCTGCGGCTTGACCGTTGTGCCCAAACTCTCGGCCAGCTTCGCGAACAACTCATGCTGTTCCTTTGACAATTTGGATGGGATCGCCACGTTCACGATCACCAATTGATTGCCGCGGTCCTTGCGGCGCAGGTATGGCACGCCTTTGCCTCTCATCGTAATAACCTTGCCGGGTTGAGTGCCCGCTGGGATTTTCAACTTTTCATCGCCATCCAGTGTTGGCACATCGACTTCCGCACCCAGCACAGCCTGCGCCACATTGATATCAAGGTTCAATAAAACATCATTATCGCGGCGCTTGAAGAATTGATGCGATTTGACATTCAATACCAAAAACAGACTTCCACTGGGTCCGCCAAATTCTCCGGGCGCGCCTTCCCCTGCCAGGCGAATTTGCGTACCCACATCCACACCGGCGGGAATTTGTACCTTCTTCTTGATCTTCTTGCGTTCCAGTCCGTGACCATGGCAGGCCTTGCATGGGGATGAGATCGTCTCCCCGCGGCCGTTACAGGCAGGGCATGTCGCCGTCTGCACCATCTGACCTAAAAAGGTCTGACGCACCTGCCGCACCTCGCCCTGTCCATTACAAGTGGAACACTTCGCCGGCGAGGTGCCCGGCTCCGCGCCGCTGCCTTTACAAGTGGAACAGGTTTCTTCGCGTGAAAACTCGATCTCCTTATCCACGCCGAAGACCGCTTCTTCAAAAGTCAAATTGACCTGCATCTGCAAGTCGCGCCCGCGGCGCGGGGATTTGCGCGCATGGCGCCCGCCGGTCGAAAAACCAAAGCCGCTTAATATATCTTCAAAGATATCGCCAAAGTCCGCGCTGTAATCGTGGAAGCCGCCGCTCCCCATACCGCCAAGCCCTTCCTTGCCAAAGCGGTCATAACGCGCGCGCTTATCCGCATCCGAAAGCACGCCGTAAGCCTCATTGATTTCCTTGAAATTCTCTTCGGCGTCGTGCTCTTTGTTTACATCAGGATGATACTGGCGCGCAAGTTTACGAAACGCGGCTTTGATCTCATCATCGCTCGCGTTCCGTCCCACGCCAAGTATTTCGTAATAATCTCGATTGCTCATGATTTGGTTACAGGTTGAAGGTTCAAGGCTACAGGTTAGGTTTCAACTTGCAACCTCGAACCTGTAACTTTCAACTCGTTTACTCCTTCACTTCACCATCGACCACGTCAGGCCCGGCTTCATTTTCATTGGATGAGCCTTCGGCCGCCTCCCCACTTCCCGCGGCCTGTTCCTGCTCATAGACGGAGGCGCCAATCTTTTGAATGGCCAGCCCCAGGGCTTCCGTAACAGACTTGATCTTCTCCAGATCCTCGCCCTGAGCCGCAGACCTGGTCTCTACAACCTTGGCTTCGATGTCACTGCGAACTTCCGCAGGGACTTTGTCGCCAAATTCACGTAAGGCTTTTTCAGCGGCATAGGCCGTGTTATCCGCATTGTTATGCGCTTCGATCAATTCCTTGCGCTTGCGGTCCTCATCTGCATGGGCTTCAGCGTCCTTGCGCATCTTTTCAACTTCACTCTCACTCAAACCGGAAGAGGCCGTGATCGTGATGTGCTGCGAGCGTCCGGTCGCCTTATCCTTTGCGCTGACTTTCAATATGCCGTTCGCATCCACGTCGAAGGTCACTTCAACTTGAGGCACACCGCGCGGCGAGGGGGGAATGCCATCCAGAATAAATTTACCCAGCGATTTGTTGTCGTTCGCCATCGGGCGTTCACCCTGCAGAACATGGATTTCAACCTGCGTTTGGTTATCGCCCGCGGTTGAAAAGACCTGTGAACGACGGGTGGGAATGGTGGTATTGCGCTCGATTTGAGGAGTGGCCACGCCGCCCAAAGTCTCGATGGCAAGCGTGAGCGGAGTGACATCGAGGAGGAGAATATCCTTCACTTCCCCACCCAGCACGCCAGCTTGAATCGCCGCGCCAATCGCAACGACTTCATCCGGGTTCACGCCTTTGTGCGGTTCTTTGCCAAAGAAAGCACGCACGCGGTCTTGAATGGCGGGCATACGGGTCATGCCGCCCACCAGGATAATTTCGCTGATGTCGCCTGCATTGAGGCCGGCGTCAGACAAAGCCTGTTTGACGGGAGCAATGGTTCGGTCAACAAGATCCGCTGTAATTTGCTCCAACTTGGCGCGGGTCATGGTCATCACCAAATGTTTGGGACCGTTTGCATCCGCAGTCAGGTAAGGCAGGTTGATCTCGGTTTGCATCACGGTTGAAAGTTCGATCTTCGCTTTTTCTGAAGCCTCTTTCAAGCGCTGCAACGCCTGGCGGTCGTTATTCAAATCGATGCCGTTGTCTTTCTTGAAGGTCTCGATCAGGTGATCCATGATGCGAAGATCAAAGTCGTCGCCGCCCAGGAAAGTATCGCCGCTTGTAGCGCGCACCTGGAAGACGCCGTCGCCCACATCCAAAATTGACACATCGAAGGTGCCGCCGCCCAGGTCGTACACCACGATGACTTCGTTTTTCTTTTTATCGAGTCCATACGCAAGCGAGGAAGCGGTCGGCTCGTTGATAATTCGAAGCACTTCAAGGCCCGCGATCTTGCCCGCGTCTTTGGTGGCATTGCGCTGCGCGTCGTTGAAATAGGCAGGGACGGTAATGACCGCCTGTGTGATCGTTTCGCCAAGATAGGCCTCGGCGTCCGCCTTGATCTTCGCGAGGATCATCGCGGATATTTCGGGCGGCGAATAATCCTTGTCGCCCAACTTGACGCGCACATCGCCGTTATCCGCACTGTTCACGGCATAGGGCACACGTTTGCGGGTACGCTCCACTTCGGGATCATCCGCCTTGCGGCCCATAAAACGCTTGACCGAAAAAATCGTGTTCTGCGGATTGGTAATCGCCTGATTACGCGCCACACGCCCCACCAAACGTTCGTTATTTTTATTCATCGCCACCACAGAAGGGACCAGTCGTTCGCCTTCTGCAGACGGGATCACAACCGGCTCACCGCCGCTCATCACCGCCGCGACAGAGTTTGTCGTTCCTAAATCTATGCCTATAATTTTTGCCATGATTGCTCCTCAATGTTTTGAAGTCGTTGCAAGGCCGTTGATCGTCCGCCCGAAGCGATCCCCGACCATGGGAAGATTGCTTCGTCGCCGAAGAGCGGCTCCTCGCAACGACATAAATTAAATTTATTGCGCCACTCTCACAAGGGCCGGTCGTATCACACGCTCGCCGAGCATGTATCCGTTCTGTACCACATCGATCACATGACCGCTTTCCACGTCATCGGCAGATTCATGCGAGATCGCTTCATGAAAGTTCGGATCAAACGCCGCACCTTTTGCCTCGATGCGCTTCAGACCTTCACTCTCCAATATGCTCTGCAGTTTGCGCGCGATCAACTCAATGCCGTTCGTCCACGCATCGTCAACTGGGCGGTTTTGCAAAGCGCGCTCCAGATCATCGAGCACCGGCAAGACCTTCTTGATAATGTCGCCCTTCATACTGCCATAGATCAGATCATTATCGCGCTCAATGCGTTTCTTATAGTTCTGGAATTCCGCCTGGGATCGCACCCAACCGTCCTTATATTCGGACGCCTTTGCTTCGGCTTCTTCGAGTTGATGCTTTAACGCCTCAAACTCATCCGATGCCTGCTCCGCCGTTTCAGGTTTTTGCGTGGCTGCGGGCTGGGTCTCTTTTACTTCTTCCTCGTGTTTATGTTTCTTTTTATCGGTCATGCTCTCACTCTCATTCATCGATATTGGATATTAGAAATTCGAGTATCGAATTGTCGAATATCGTTATTATTCCGCGGAAATTGTGTCGTTCACCAGATCGCTCAACAAACCGGCCACGTATCGTACGGTTGGAATCGTCCGTGCATAGGACATTCGCATCGGTCCCAACACACCGAGTGTGCCGCTCGCCATGCCAGGGACGCCATATCTTGCAATCACCATCGAACATTGACGGAGTTCCTCCCATTCGCCTTCGCCGCCGATCAACACTTGAAGTCCGCCGATATTGCTGTTCGTGGTCGTACGCGCCATCAAATCCAGCAGGGTGGAGCGTTCTTCAAAAATTCTAAGTGTCTTACGCGCTTCATCTGAGCCTGAAAATTCAGGCTCTCTTAATACATTGGTCAATCCGTCCGTATAAATCTCACCGGAACCAGCGGTGGCTGCGCGGCGGATATCCTGCAGGATAAGAAGGAGGATATCCTGATCAAGCGCATCAGGACAGGCTGGCAGCAGGGAAATCGCGTCCACTGTAAGACCAGCCAAAAGGGCATTAAGATGCGCGGCGGTCTGGCTGAGTCGCTCTTGACGGACGGGCTCTGCCAGCGTCAGAATTTGCTGGGAGACCTCCCCGCCCGCCATCACCAAAACCATCAAAACCTGCCGGCCCTGAGTGGAGATTAATTCAACATGCTTGTACCTGCCCTGCTCCACGTGCGGGGCTGTGACCACCGAAACGCCTTGCGATTGATTGGCAAGGATGGAAGCTGCGAGGGTCATCCACTGATCCATATCCGGGCGGGATTGGTGAAACTGGTGCGAGATCGTGTGCTGCACGGCCTCCGGCAATTCGGCATTATGCATCATCTCGCTGACGAAATAACGATAACCTTCCTCGCTGGGCACACGCCCCGCCGAGGTATGAGGCTGGCGCAAATATCCCATTTCGGTGAGGGCGGCCATTTCATTCCGAATGGTGGCCGCGGACAGGCTGAGATGGTAATGCTCCGCCAGCCGCTTCGAGCCAACCGGCTGAGCGGAATCGATGTAATCGCGTATGATTAGAAGAAGCAGGGTCTTCTGGCGTTCGGTGAGATTGTTCATATTCATAATTTAGCACTCCCGAAGCGAGAGTGCTATTTACAACGGGATAATCATAACAGTGCAAAAAAGGGAAGTCAATAAGAGGAGTGTAAGAAAAACTCCCGCCATGAGCAGGAGTTCGGGGGTTATGGATTTTGGAATGAGGGCCGCCAGGCGGGATGATAATCCTGCGCCGCGTCAGAGGTGAGGCGGACAAGATCTCCGCCTGCGACTGTCATGTAGAAAATATCGAGGTTGTTCGATTCATCAATACCTTCATAGGCGAGGAAAAATCCATCCGGTGAGTAATCCACATTTTGTATGAGAGCCAGGTTTATGGGCAGGCGCGTCCCCTGCTCAACGGCACGATCAACGGCGGAGATGCTCATCAGATAGGGGTTGCAAAATTTGTTGGCACAGCGCTGGTTAAAAATGATCAATTCGTCGTCGGGAGACCATGCCGGTAAATAATCTGAAAAAGCAGTGCTGCTGCGCACGATCTGTTTCGGGTTGGTTCCATCTGCGTTCATAACCCAGACCTGATATACGCCAAACCTTTTGACGGTGTAAACGATTTGAGAACCGTCATGCGACCAGGCCGGCTGCCGGGATTCGACAGCCTGCGCACCTTTGGTGATCTGTGTGACTGATGCAAAGTCATCTACATTTACAGAGAAGATTTCCATCTGCCCGCTGCGCAGCGAGGTGAAGGCAATGGAACGTCCATCCGGCGACCATGCGGGATCAAAGTTCCCGCCGGGGGAGGGGTCGATGGGCATCAGTCCAGTGCCATCCGCATTAATAAGGTACAGGCTGGCGTTGCGATAAATATCATCCAACCCCTGGCACGGGGAGATGAACACCAGCCTGGCGCCATCCGGAGACCAGGACGGCTGGCAGGCGCCATTCGGCATATCTGTCACTTGAACGGTTTTTTCACCTGCAATATCAACGATGAAGATCTGGGGAGCCCCGGTTCGGTTGGATGCATAAGCGATCTGTCCGGAACCGCCGCCAATGTAGGCGACATAAACCTGGGTGGGAAGGGTCGTATCCACAACTGTGGGGATGAGCGTTTTGGTCGGCGCAATGGTTGCAGTAGGAGGTTTGACAGTGGCAGTCAAAGTAACCGTTGCCAGAGCGGATGTTTGAGTTGGCAGAGGCGCTGGCGTGCTGGACGGCGTTGAGGTATAGGTCGGCATGAGGAAGGACAGCATGCCTCGCACACTGGCCGGCAAAATTCCCGGCGCAAAAAAAGGAACGCCGACTGCAAGCAATGCCAGCAGAATTAAAATAAAGCGTGCCCATGCAAGGCGCTGTTTCCGTTCACGTTCCTTCTGTCTTTTAAAGGGAGAGATAAACGGTTGATCTTCATCCAGTATGGCGGTGGGTGAAAAAGATCTCTTGGGAGTACGAGGTGAGCTCTCCTCGATAGGAGGCGCTTCATCCATGTCTTTTTTGGGTAATGCTTCGGGAGGAGGCGGAGCCACCGTATAGCCTCCCGGTATTTGCTGGGTTTTGGATTTTGCAGGAAGAAGGGCTTTTTTGAATTCCTCGGCTGTTTGAAAACGATCGCTCGGATCAACCGCCATTGCCTTTTCGATTCCGGCAGCCAGACGGCGGGATATTTTTGGATTCCGTTTTCTAAGCGGGGTCAACTGTGCATTTTCCATTGCACGGGCGAGGCCATCTTCTGGGATGACACCGCTCAGGGCGGCGTATAAAGTAGCGCCCAGGGAATAAATATCGGTACGCGGATCCGTGCGCGCAGTGCCGTATTGCTCAGGAGGAGAATAACCGGGCGTCATGGCGCGTGCGCCGGTTGTGGTAGCCTGGCTCGCATTTTGATAGACCTTCGCCAGGCCGAAATCCACCAAAAAGATATGACCGTCCGGTGTAATCTTCACATTTCCGGGTTTGATATCGCGATGCAAAATGGGAGGTTTGCGGGTGTGTAAATAGGCAAGCGCATCGCAGATGGCCGCGCCGATATGCACGGCATCCTCCTCGTCGAGCATGCCAAGACGTTCCATACGAAAACGTAAGTCTTCCCCTTCGATAAAATCCATGACCAGGTATTGTCCCTGATCATCCAGCTCAATATGATCAGAAACACGCGGTAAATTCGGATGCTTGAGATTGGCAAGGATCACCGCTTCAAGGCGGAATTGGCGCGAATATTCAGCGGTCGTAAAAAGGTTTTCCTTGAGGGCAATTTCAATGCCAAGGTTTTCATCTATGGCACGATATATCGACCCCATTCCTCCCTGGCCAAGAATTTCAACAATCCGATAACGGTTGTGAAGTAGGGTATCTTTTTCCAGCGTCATCTGCAGACCTTAAATATATTGTTATCTCGCACCCTGTCAACCCAAAAATATGACGCAAAGGATTTATGCGTTTTCATGAAAATATGCTGCATGGTTTGCGGTGGTACCTGCGAATCGAGGTGACATTATATCAGATCGATGAAATGTCCTTGCGCTCTTCAATTAACTTGAAACGCATAAACACCCAGGGTGCGCCGCCCGTTACCCACCAACCCACCAGGGCATAACGAATAAAGCGCAGGGAATATATCAGGACACCCTCCCCACGCGGAAATATTTCCCCCAACCCCATCCAAAGGATGAGGACGCCAATCAAACCGATGACGTAACGCAGCGCACGCATCCACAGCGGACCCGCAGCCTGATACCCTCCCATTGACACGATCCACGCCAGACCAAAAGCCAGCCCGAAGAAGGTCCCCGCCGAGGTGAAGATTCCGTTCGGGTCAACGGGAGCAGGCAGTTCGGTCCCGGCCAGAAGCGCATTGTCCATCCAGGGCACAGGGAGTTGATAGTCATGCCGCAATGAAACGACAGCCAATCCCATTGCAATAATAACCAATGAAATCATCAAGGCAATGATGGTTTGTTGTCCAAATGATTTGTTCACAAGCCATGCGGCAACGGGATCCCAAAAACGCACAAATGCCCATAGAATCACTGCGCCAAACAGCCATCCAATGATCACGTCATGCGGGAAGTGGGCGCCGAGAAAAATGCGTGAAAAACCGATCAGAAATATAAGCAGGATGGCCGCAACCCATATCCAAACCCGCCGGCGGGAGGCGGCGATGATGCCCCAAACGCTCATGGCATTTTGCGCATGACCGGAGGGGACGCCGAATGATGTCTCAGCCCACAGCGCACGGACATGTGAACTCACCCAATAGGGACGCGGCCCGGCAAAGAGCAATTTACCCATGTAGTTGAATAAGTCGCTGGTGATGAGGATGAACCCCACCCGCAAACCAAGCGCGGAGTCAATGCTCCAGTAAATCAAAGGCAGAACCAGAAAAAAGAAATCCTCCGTCCCCAGATAGCTAAAGAAGCGCATGGGCAGGATCATCCAATCGCCGAAGCCCTGCAGGGCGATCACAAAGGCAATTCCACTGTCAATAAAGGTCTGCATACAGTCCTCCAGTAGGATTTATTGGCGTATTGCAATTGACGAAGACACTCCCTTCATTGTACACTCAAAGAATGGAAAAATCATCTGCCCGCTGGTGGGACCTTCCATCCGTCATGTTTTTATTTCTTGCGATCCTCATTTCGGCCTGGCGACTGCAATCTACAGGCTGGGCGGATGGGCTTGAACACGTTCGTAATGTGGCGTTGCTGGGATCGATGATCGGACTGGCCTTGGGGCAAAGCATTTATCAAAGGCGCGGGGTGGTGTTTTTTTCCTTGGCATACATGCTGGTGGTTTTCTGCTGGCAATGGCTTGGCTTTTTGGAATTTACAAGGGAGGTAACCTATCTGGGGGACAAGTTCTTAATCCTGGCTGGTAGATTATTACTGGGAGTAGGCGAATTTGCTTCAAACAGGCCCGTCAAGGACCCATTATTTTTTGTGGCGCTGCTGTGCATCCCCTACTGGCTCAGCGGTTTATTCAGCGGGTATCAATTGACCCGCTATGCAAATGGACTTGCTGCTGTCTTGCCGAGCGGCATCCTGATGTTCGTCGTTTACTTAAACCATTACACCACCAAAGATTACAACTGGATGTTCGGCGCTTATTTATTCGCTGCCCTGCTCCTGTTGGGACGTCAAAAATACCTGGCTGATCGAAAAAAATGGAGGGAACAGCGCGTGCAGGTTTCCGTGGAAAGCGGCGTGGATTTCAATAATGCAATTATGGTTAGTGCGGCAATTTTGATCCTGTTGGCGTGGGTGATCCCAACAAGCTCTCTGCCCCTAAGCCAGCAGGCAGGGATGGCATGGCAGAAAATATCCAGGAACTGGTCTTCAGAAGATAATTTCCTGGAAAACATGTTTGCTTCGGTAAAAAAGGATGCCCTGCCATCCCCTGATTTCTATCGCAGTGAATTGCCGCTCGGCACACAAATCTCACAGAGCGAAGCTGTGGCTTTTCTTGTTTACGCACCTGCCGCCGCGCAGGAATTTCCGCGGCTGTACTGGCGTGGACGTGTCTATGAACGCTTTGAAGATGGCCGCTGGTTAACATCTGATGCAGCAGTGAAATATTATGAAGCACAGGATGGCTATTTCAAAATCCCTGATACGGAAAGCCGCAAGAATTTATATTTCACATTTAATGTATATATTACAGGGCAGACCATCCTTTATACTGCGGCGCAGCCTATCTGGGTCAGCCATCCTGCTAATATTATCCATACTCATATTCCTTCCGAGGATGCAGAGGCGCAGGTCATGGATATTGTGACGCTGCAGGCGTCGCCTTATCTTGAGGCGGGAGAGACGTATCGCTCCAGTGCCCTGCTTGCCGATCCAACCATCCTTGAATTACGCGCAGCCGGTCAGGAGTATCCCGAGTGGGTCACAGACAAATATCTGCAGCTGCCGGCGGATTTCTCCGTGCGCATACAGGCGCTTGCCCTGGAGATTACCGCCGCCTATGACAATCCTTACGATAAAACTGCCGCGCTCACCAATTACCTGCGCTCGGAAATCGAGTACACCTCCTCCATCTCCTTTCCAGAAAATACTGTGGACAGGCTGGAATATTTTTTATTGGAAGGCAAAAAGGGTTTTTGTAATTACTACGCCAGCGCGGAAGTGTTAATGCTTCGTTCGGTGGGCGTGCCTGCGCGCCTGGCGGTGGGATTCGCACAAGGCGAAGGGGACAATACAAACCTGAAAAATATCTTTTACACCGTGCGCGAACGCGACGCGCACGCCTGGCCCGAGGTATATTTTCCGGGCCATGGGTGGATCGAATTTGAGCCGACTGGAAACCAGGAGCCTGTGGAACGTCCGCTGAAACGGGAAGAAACTTCTGCTTCTGCCCCGGACCAAACCCATAATCCGTTGGAGATTGAAGCGCTTCAACAGGAAGAACCTCAATTGGCAATCCCTTTGGAAGGACCGCAGAATATCATTACCCGCGCAAAAATTTTCCAGATCGGTATGATTGCAAGCGGATTTGTCCTTGTCCTCCTTGCCATCTTCTTTAAGCGGCGTTACGCGCCAAATTTACAGATGGCGGTAGTCCTGACAAGCATGGTTGAGCGCAGTGGATTGGAAAGCCCGGCATGGTTAAATATATGGACAGGCTGGTCAACGCTCACCCCCATTGAAAGATATTTCCACAGCATCAATGCCAGTCTGCGGTGGCTGGGAAAACCGCAAGCGGCACACGTCACAGCCGCTGAACGCGCTGCCATCCTGCAGGGCCTCCTGCCCTCTGCCGCAGCAGCCATTGAAAACCTGCTGCATGAACATCAATCCGCCTTGTTCAGCGCGCACGGAGGAAATGTAAAGATTGCACGCCGTGCGGCATGGAACATCATTTATCGTACCCTGAGAAGGCGCGCAGCCCGTCACGGTTTCTAATATTGCTAGAACCGCAAGTGCTTGACCGTCTCACCCTTATTGATCAACTCTTTAAGCGAATCGATGCCGATACGCAGGTGCATATCCAAATATTTTTGCGTGACCTTTTTATCGCTTTTTGAGGTCTTGATACCTCCGGGAGTCATGGGTTGGTCAGAGACCAATAGCAATGCACCCGTGGGGATTTCGTTATAAAAACCGGTGGTAAAGAGTGTGGCCGTTTCCATGTCGATGGCCATGGCGCGGATCTGGTGCAGGTAGGCCTTGAATTTATCGTCATGCTCCCAGACGCGGCGATTGGTTGTGTACACAGTGCCAGTCCAATAGTCGCGATCATGGTTGCGGATCGTGGTCGAGATGGCTTTTTGCAGACTGAAGGCCGGCAGGGCAGGGACTTCGGGCGGGTAATAATCGTTGGAGGTCCCTTCAGCGCGAATGGCTGCGATCGGCAGGATCAAATCTCCAACTTTACTTTTTCTCTTCAGGCCGCCGCACTTTCCGAGGAAGAGACAGGCCTTGGGATGGATGGCGCCCAACAGGTCCATGATGGTGGCGGCGTTGGGACTCCCCATACCGAAATTGATCAGGGTCACACCTTCCGCAGTGACATTGGGCATGGGTTTCTCCTGGCCGCGGATCGGGATGTCGTACCACTCCGAGAACATGTGCAGGTAGTCTTCAAAGTTGACCAGTAATATGTATTTGCCAAAATCCTTGAGGGGGGTATCGGTATAACGCGGCAACCAGTTATTTACGATTTCTTCCTTCGTTTTCATTCTGCCTCCTGGATCTTTGATTGGGAACAGGTCTTCATATCAATCATACTTGAATTTTCTCATTTGCCCCGCGCAGCCCGTTTGGAGTCATCCATTAATTTGCGTCATCAATTTCGCTCCAACCATCGGCGGGTTCTTCTGCCTGAATACCATGTTGCGCCGCCAAACAGAACCCTTTAATTTTGCCGCGAACAAATCGTTATATTCAGTAAGGGGTTCAGGCGCAATAATCCTTGAATGTAGGATAGAATAAACACAGCTTACTCAGTCTTTGCCGACGGTTTAAGTCAGACCCCTGTTTTTGCCTCGCCGCTGGACAGGGGTCGTTTTATTTTTTATCAAGATGACAAATAACATATTCGCATGGATTTGGGACATCCATGCCAGAAGCTGCAATCCTCTCACTGCCAAGTCTTCGCGAAGCACACCTTTAGATACCCTTTTGGGTAAATGTCTGAGCTTGCCCGCCATTTGGGAAGGGCGGGGGGATGGGTCGCATTCCTCCCCAAACCCTGTCCTGAGCGGAGCGGCGCAGCCGCGCAGTCGAAGGGCTCTTCCCTCCCCGTTTGGATTTGATATATCGCACAATAAAAAACTCCGAGTCAGCGAAGCACTCGGAGTTCGAATTACAGAAGACTTTCTCTACGGCGATCTTCCATCAAGGCTTTCAAAAGACCTTTTCCTTTCATCGAACCTCTCAATCTTTTGAGAGTCTCTTCGATTGAGGACTTTGAATCATTCAACCCACCAGCATAGACACTGCTTTCGTACCCCTTAAACCATTCACGGAAACGAGTCAACTCTTCTGGCGACAACTTGGTAACTGCCTGTTGAATTTCTTCAAGATTCATCTCAAAGTCCTTGCTTATTGCGCTACGCTGTGTAATTCTTCCCGCACAACACGCCGCAATAATTCTTCCAACGGTTGTTGCTGCTGATTCAGATATTCGCGTAAAGCTTGATTGATCAGAGTCTGGTAATTCCCACCGCCTGCCGCCTCCACCTCGCCGCGAAACCAATCCAGAATATCATCATCAATGCGGATGGTAATGCGGGTCTTGCCTTTCGGGACTGGGGCAACTGCGCCGCGTTTGCCTTTGCTGAAATTATATTCCTTCTTCATTTTGTTCCTCATATATCTTTCTCTCGTGAGTTGTGGCTTTTCGCGCAGAGATAATTCGAAAGACAATGTCGCGAAATGTATACACCACGACCAGGATTCGACTCAGGAAATCCCTGCCAATTGTGATGTAACGATCTTCGTGTTCATGCTCATCTTGAATGGTAATGGCATTTTCGTCTTCGAACACACCAACGGCATCTGCAAACCTGACGCCATGTTTCTTGTAGTTCGACTTGGCTTTGTTGGGATTCCATTCGTAGTTCATTGAACCTGATTATATGCACAATTGTACACAGGCGCAAGATTAAAACCATTCCCGCATGGACAGCCGCCCAACCCGCTCAGCACGTTCTCCCGCCTGGCATCTTGCTCCCACCCGTCCTCCCCAAAGCCGACATGGCAAAGTCTTGATAGCCATCCCAAATTTCCCTTGCCGCATTTGGGGGAGATGTCCGAAGGAGAAAGACAAA
>CAZEGE010000065.1:0-18624 GCA_964511765.1 uncultured Anaerolinea sp. | reverse complement strand
TCGATACTTTGGATGCTCATTTTCGCCTCAACTTGTCAATGGCCATTATACCTTCTCTGGGTAGAGTTCTTCTTCGCGCCGAAGGCGAGCCAGGGTTGAATCCATGCTTTATCACCCCCTTGTGGGGCGGCGCGCAGTTTTTGGTACAACGCGCTCGTCCGCTTTGGTCAGCGGGTTTGCGAAGTGCCCGTCAGGGTATCATTGCTGGAGCCCCCTGAAGGGGATGATATGGCAGAGGCGGTGTCCTGAGCCTGTCGAAGGGAAGACGCGGAGAGGTCTATTCATAAGGATGAAGGATGAATTATGAAGGATGAAAAAATCCCCGCTAAAGATGCGAGGATTTAATTTTTATACAGTTTCTAATTGGACGATTTTCAGCATGTCAGGATTGACACGTGTGCTGAGGGCGAGAATTTCGATACCGACCACGCGGTTGTGTTTGTCGAAATCCAAAATCACGCCAGGCTGAACTTCTTCGGATTCGATAATTTCGCTGTCATCAAGACGCAGGTAAAGCGCGTCGTTTTCCTTGTCAACTTTTAGTTTCATTTCTTGCTCCTTATCGCTTGTTTCATAATTACGAAACGTTTATCAAAAATTGTAAGTAAAAATTGGATTTCCTGTTTAGTAAATTATGCGATACTGCGTAATCTACGGTCGAAAAACAGGGTGACGATGGGGGCGTATATTCCTTTGAGTTTCATAAGTGCTCCAGGTTGAAGGTTTAAAGGTTGCAGGCGGTGTCCTGAGCTGTTTTCCTGAGCCTGTCGAAGGGCTGTCGATGTATTGAAGGTTAGTTTACTTCTCCCAGTGGAAGTGGGCAAGATATAAAAACAGCATTTGTCCCGGTTGAAACGGTCCTACCTATAAATATTCCCTGAGCTTCGGTAATAGCACTGTCAAAATTGATTGTTGAGGCAACAATGGCTGCCGTCCCCGCTGGGGTAAAGGTATTATCCGGAGCTGAAGAAACCGTGACAGTCCCTGTGACAACTAAAACAACCTTATATGGCTGATCAAAAGGATTCACATTTGAACTTATTGAAATGTCTCCATTAAAAACATATGTCCCCGATCCGGTAATTTCACTTAGATCAGTAATCACTTTATATTCTTTGCGGGATTTGACATAGGAAAGAAACAAGGCGGGAGTCAGAGAATAATTTTTAGGAGTATATATTACTTTATATTCAGGATTACCCGTCTTAGCCGTTAGACTAACAGTTGAAATGTCTAGACTTATTCCTGGTGCTGCCACTAATCCGGCTTGGCCAACAACAAAAAATTGTTCGGTAGTATCGTCGGCATCATAAGCCTGTGGAGTCAGACTGATCATATTAAATAGAGAGTTTGTTGAAATAAAAGATGAGTCTTTGAGCTTTGTCCAAGCCGGACAGGCTGAAGTATTGCATGCAAACGACTGTGTCGTTCCGCACTGATTGACCTTATCCCATGTTCCGGTGCCACAATTTACATTACAAGCTGTCACCGGATCACCCCAAATGTTTGGGTCGTTTACCTGACAAGCCTGGCTCTGAACCTGTGGTGCTCCACACCCGGTGTCAAAGCAGGTTCTTTCCTGGGTTCCCGGACCACAGGTTGACGAACAGGCAGACCAATCCCAACAGTTTGCATAGTTCCCGGTACATCCTCCCGTTCCATTATCTTCTGGTCCGCTTCCACCGCCGCCTCCATTATACTGGGGCTCCTCCGGAAGACCAATTGCATAATAAGAGCCGCTGTCCGGAGGCCATTCGTAAAAACCTGAATAATCTTGTTGGCCACCCGTATAACTGCCCGCATCCGTCCCGGCGCAGCCAAGACACCCGCTATTTGGAGTAAATATTTGTTCACCTGTTGTCTTATTTTTGTTCGCTTCAATTTCCGCGGCAGTATATTCATATGCCCCTAAAACTACTGTCTTGCCTGCAAATAAAATAAAGATAAAAATAAGAAGAAATACAAAAATCACTCTAAAAACTCTCATTCAATGAGTATACGTCTCCCGATTTGTAATAGTCAAGTGAAAAAAATTTTGTTATGGAGGTACTATAGCAGCAACGGTCGGTGCCCACCAAAAATTACCCATTCCATCAGGGTTGCCGGTCGCGGCAACCTGCTCAGCAAAAGCCTCTCTCTCCTCTTGCATCGGCTCGTTTAAAAAGGCACTCTTGTCTTCGATGAATCTTGTTAAGATGAATTCGTTTCCCTCTTCACCATCTTGTATTCCGACGTACGGAAGACAGATGTTGGCCGATCCATCAGGATATTTTTCATGACCAAATAATCTAGGCAACTTAGGATTTGATATTTTGGAGATATCAACGAAGAAAAAGACCGGCTCGACGGCTACCTTTCCACTGGGATCTATATAATACAGGAGTTCCGTCACCAATACTCCTGTAACCTCACCTGCTTTGTTTGTTACTTTAAACAAAAGGTCGGTCGGCTGAAAAGCATCGTCCTCAGGTGGGGCGTACTCATTTGAATATGCACCCAAGTCCATATCTCCTCCAGGAGTGTCCCCGATAGGATCGTAGGTTGTCATTTTCCACCAATCCGATCTAGCCGGAATGACATTTTCCGGTTTATTGACACTGCCATCGGGGTTTATAAGCCCCGTCTCCTGCCAATACTGTCTTACCGCTTCATTTAATTTACTTGTCCTTACCATTTCTTCGTCTGTTGAAGGCATTACCTCCGTATTGAGCAGGTCAAATTCCGTCGTCATCGGCTTATCAAGTTCCACTTTAACAACTGGGGTTTCTGTAGGAGGTAGGACAGTTGCAGTTGGGGGAACCTCTGTTGGTGTAGAGGATGGGGCTTCGGTTGGAGGTGCCGTGGGTGGAAAAGGGGTATTTGTCACAGTTGCGGGCGTGCCACAAGCAACAAGCAGGATGGCGAATAAAAGTAACGAGAGCCGGCGTTTCATAAGATACCTCCTATATTTCAATGTTCCGCAAAACTAATCAACGATTTTTTCGATGTTCCAATCTGGCAGGTTGACGGTTCGTCTTTCGCTCACCGTGTCGAAGGGAAAACGCGGAGGGGGCGGGTCATGGGAAAGGCTTGCACTGAGCTTGTCGATCGAAGTGATGAAGGAGGAATGATGAAGGATGAATGGGGGTTAGAAAATAATTTTTTCCAACTCGCTGACCAGGTATGGCAAGTCTTGTTGAATAATGTCCCAGATAATATCGAGTTCTATTGAATCGTATTCGTGAATAACTCTGTTGCGAGTCCCCTTCATGGCTTGCCACGGGAGATGGGAATATTTCTTCTGCGTTTCCTTTGAAACCCTGCCTGACGCTTCGCCAATAATTTCCAAACGGCGGACGACGGCATCCTGAACAAGAGGGTCTTTAGAAAACTCGTCCCAGGTTTTGCCGTGTGTATATTCGAGCGCGGCACGGGAGGATTCCAAAATGTCGTATAAATAAGCATCATCACGCAACATAATACACCTGTGCCGATTCCAAAATTGCTTTGCGGCGGATTGGGTTTCTACTGGCGGTTATCCCTTGATAAGTGAGCAAATCCACATCACGACCAAAAATTTCCTTCAATTCCTCGGGCATGGCGAAGAAGGCAAGTCCTGGGGTATAGCCTTTTTCAAACTCTACAATCACATCTACATCGCTGGTGGGCTTGAAATCCTCGCGCAGAACCGAGCCAAAAAAAGCCAGTTTTTGGATGCGGTATTTTCGGCAAAATGCCGTCAATTTTCTGCGGGGGATTTTGATTTTTAGCATATAGGAATTATACAACAGGCTTACCGCCCCATGTTCCAATCTGGCAGGTTGAGCCTGTCGAAACCCTGCCCAGGGTAGTGTTCTTCTTTGCGCCAAAGGCGAGCCAGGGGGAAATTCACGATTCGGCGCGCAGTTTTTGATACAACTCGTACTCTTCGGGCGGCGGGTTTGCGAAGTGCCCGTCAGGGTATCATTGGATGAATGGCAGAGGCGGTGTCCTGCGACCAACGGGAGTGTCGAAGGGAAGATGCGGAGGGAGCGGGAGGTCATGAGGATGAATTACAAATTGGTATCGAGAAATTCGCGCGGGGAGAGAATTGGGATGTTTCGGAAGGGATGAAGTACCTGTAAATCTTTGTCGCCGCTTACAATAATATTTGCATTTCCATTTATGGCAAGTTCAAGGAATTTGTCATCTTTCGGATCACGACATTCTTTTATTGTTTCATCTATTTCTATTAATGTTGCCTCTTTAATCAGAAGTGAAAGAAATTTCAGGCGATCTTCCTCGTCAATATACCGGTCAAAGGCGTGTCGGCTGAGAACATCGTGCAATTCTTCAATCACATCAAGTGACAAAAGAATTGTCCCCGCTACCCTTGCCTTGATTAATGCACCACGCGCTACTGACTTCTTCATCAATAGCGCGCTGACGACCACATTTGTGTCAAATACAAACCTCCCCCGATCAGCCATTAAGAATGGACTCCAGAATTTCTGGCGTTAGTCCGCGTTCCTGGGCTTTGCGACTGACGTCATCCATTAATTCATCAAGTGAGATGGAAGGCTTTTCAAATTCGCGCAGCCAAAGACTTAGGAGAATTTGCATTTTCTTTTTCTCCGTCGGTGCCGCTTTTTCATAGATTTTGGCAGTTTCGTTATCCAGGGGAATATTTACGATAACCATATTTCACCTCATTTACAGTTCTTCTCAAACAATGGCAGCGTAGTGCAAGGCATTATAAATATCCTTCTCTGTAATGCCATATTCTGCGGCAATCTCTTTGATGTTCATTCCAGAGGCGACGCGCGCAACGATTGTATCCGCTGGCACTCGAGTTCCCTTAATCACAGGCTTGCCAAAGCGGACAGAAGGGTCAATAGTAATTCCTAAAGCAAGTTCAACCGTCTTTACCTCTTGCAAATATCATACTTCCGAGAAGATTAGATGTCAATTGACCGCTTCTCACGAATCGACTCCACTGCCGCGAACGTGGACTTGGTGACGCCGATGAATGTCAAATCAGGGGAGATAAAATTCATCTTTAAACTTTTGAAGTAAATCGCCCGGCGTGCCGATTTCAAAGGAAAGGTTAATTCCTTTTTTGGTTTTGAGGAAATGTTCTTTGTCGTGAGTCACAAACCAATCGGGTTCAGCGCGGATGGCTTCCGCTAAAACACGAGCATTGGGGATATATGCAACCAGGTTTCGGGCGGATTCAATTTGCTGTGGGGTGGGCGCTAAGCATGTTTCCACCTGCCCTGCTTCCAGTAATTGCGCGAGCATGGGCAAGGAAACAGGCGCTTTGCGGCGGACCACATCGTCCGCTTCGCGCAAGACAGTTGGCCCAACGATTAATTGCAACAGGCCTGCCTCTGCCAAAAGAAATAATTTACGCGCTCCGCCAGTTGGGGAAAGCACGGCAGAAAATAACACGCTGGTATCGAGAAAAATCCTATGATTTTTTCGAATCATATTCGGCGCGCACTTCTCTCAATGTTGTCAGCATGGATTCAAGCGTCTCGCCGGAGTCCTGCCATTCTTTCGCCAGTTTATCCGCAATTCCATCCACCCGTGAGCGGCGCGGACTCATCACAACCACACCATCGCCAAGATCGATCAGGGTTAAAGTATCGCCTTCGTTGATGTGGCTTTGGTCGCGCAATTCTTTTGGCAGGGTAATTAATCCGCGCCGCACAACCTGAACTTTATAGGTGTTATTCATTTTCGCTCCATAATCCGTTTATCTGAATTTCAGTATAACGGATATTCAGGCAGAGTCAAGCACAAGATTGAGCGTCCCCATTCTTGCGAATCGACTCCACCGCTTTCTTCATAAGTTCAAGGTCGCTGGCTGAGATTATGTTTCGCCTGTTCAGGGTCGAAGCAATTTCCTTATATTCTGTCACTGCTTCGCCGAAGCCCTTTGCCGCTATATGTCTGCCCATGTCAAACAGCGCTTCCAATGCGCGCCGCAAGCAGGATTCCGCCGCCCAAATATTTCGTGTATCCTACATGAACGACGTTTTGGATTCTAAAGGTAAAGCGCGAATTTCACTTAACATCCTGTCCACCCATGCGAGGCGGTCGCTGACAATTCTTTTTGAGATTTTTCCTGAAACCATGCTAAGCCTCTTGCAAGATCATTGCCATACGCTGACGTTCCAACTCCGCCAAATCCCCTGCGCGGCGTAGAACGAACAGCTCATATTCATCCGCAAGGTAGGAGTCTTCCGTAAAAACACGCTCACCACGAATAATATTCGCCGCAAGGAAAGCATCCGCTTCCTGCAAGATGAATAAATCGATACAGGGGAGTCCAAAAAGATTTTCAAGTTCGAACGTCAGGCTAACTTTATTTTCAATTGGAAATGGAGAATGAGTTAAAACACCAATATCCAAATCGCTTTGGGGTGAAACAAGTTGATATTGATCATCTTGTATTGCATGGAGCATATCCACGCTGCGACTGCCAAAGACATACAATGCCCTGAGTTGATATTTCCTGCATATCTGTTCAATCTTTTGCAATCGCGTGTTCATGTAATTATTATACTCATGCGAGAGCGAATCGACTCCACTGCCGCGAACGCGGACTTGGTGACGCCGACCAGCTGCTCATACGGAATTGGCGGCTCATTCCCGCCTTGAATTGCTCTTGCGAAAGTGGCGATTTCGTTCTTCCAGCCCTTATCCTGCGACATTCTTTCTTCTTTCTTCCTGCCATCTTTGACCGTGGTCAACAAAACATAATCATCCAAGACTGCGATCATGCCTTCGCAGAAGACTTCGAGCCGTTCCTTGGGGAAGGACTTGTCACCGTTGGCGAGATAGTCCACGATGCCGATTGAGCCATCGGGGAAGGTGAAGGTCATGGAGAGGTTATCTTCGCGATACTTGCCGCCATCGGGCAGCGCGTGCGCGGTTACTGAGATGGGGGGCGCCCCAACGAGGAAGGTGAGCAGGTCAATGAAATGGCAGGCTTCGCCGATGATGCGCCCGCCGCCCTGTTCGGGATTCTGCGTCCAATGATCTAATGGAATATAACCAGCGTTTACCCTGTAATGTGCATGGAGGGGTTCGGCGCGAGCGGCGAGTTTTGCACCCAGGGATTGAGCCAGGGGGGAGAATCTTCTGTTGAATCCTACGGTTAACAGGCGGCCATTGGCCTTTGACAGTGATTTGGTCACTGCTGTCAACTGTTTACTATCAACCGCCAACGGCTTTTCAACGAAGACATTTTTTCCAGCTTGGAGGGCTTTGATGACCAGGTCCGCGTGGGAATTGTGGCGGGTGAGAATGGCGACGGTATTTATATTTGGGTCATTGAGAATTTCATCTTCTGTTGAAGCGGCGTATTGAAAGCCAAATTTCTTGCCGGAATGTTGCGCGTGAAGTCCGCCAGAAGAGGCAATGCCAACTAATTCAAAACCCTTATTATTTTTTATTACAGGAAGAAGAGTCGTGTTGGCGTAGAGACCTGCACCCAACACACCTAACTTCACATTGTTTGAAGGTTTGAAAGTTTCCACGTTAAACCTGACAACCTTCGAACTTTCCAACTTCTCAACATTTGGATAAGTCAGCAAAACGCCAAGAAACGGCTCTTTCTTCTTTCCTGTTATAACTTCATACGCTTGCACACCGTCCTCAATGGGGAAACGATGCGTGATGAGACTTTCGACTTTCAACTTTCGACTTGCCATTAAATCAACCACAGCTTGAAAATTCCTCCCTTCTGTCCATCTTATATATCCGATAGGATAATCAACCCCGCTTTCTTCGTAGTTCGGGTCATAGCGGCCCGGGCCGTAGGAACGCGAGTTGATGAAGGCAATTTCCTTTTCGTAGTAGATCTTTCTTGGGATGTTCAGCCCCACCGCGCCGGTGGCGACCACTTTTGCGCGGTCACGGGCGATAACGCCTGCGAGTTCGATCGGGTCGTTGGAGGGAGTATCCGCGCAGATGATGACGGTGTCGAAGCCGCTGTTGGAGGTAAATGCTGCGCAGGCTGATTCTGCATTATGGCGGGAAACAGCTTCCAGTCCGAGAGAGGAGGCAAGCTTGACGCGCTTCGGGTCGAGGTCGATACCGAGCACGTTGCAGCCCGCCGCAGATGCCAATTGAATCGTCAATAATCCTAAAAGACCCAGGCCAATGATGGCGACGTTTTCTCCAAGCTGGGGTTCTGCCAGGCGGAATCCATGCAGGGCAATTGCGCCGAGGGTGGTAAAGGCGGCGGATTCAAGATCGACCTCCTTGGGGAGGGGCGTGAGCAGGTTGCGCGGCACAACATTGTATTCGGCGTGCGTGGCATAACCGCCGCCCGCACACGCCACGCGCTGACCGATTTTGAAGCCTTGCATATTTTTTCCAAGCGCCATGATCGTGCCGGCGGACGAATAGCCAAGCGCCATCGGTTGATCGAGGCGATTGAGAGCGGCCTGCACGGTGGGTATGAGGCCTTCGCGTTTGGCTTTATCGAGCACCTGCTTGACGAGATCGGGCCGTGAACGCGCCTTGCCGACTAAACTCTTTTCTGCGAACTCAATAACCATGCGTTCAGTTCCCGCAGAGACAAGCGAAGCGGCAACTTTTACAAGCGCCATGCCTGCGCGCGGAGTCGGCACGGGCACATCTTCGACCATTGTTTTTCCGTTTTTTATGTTTTGGAGGAGTTGTTTCATATTGGTTGGGTAATTCCGTGGAGCGGTTTGACAGATTCCTAGTTTAAGGAAAGTATAACGCATATCGGTTAAAAGATTTCGAAGGTTTTTGCGTACACACGATATGACATATGTCACCTCTTCGGTTAAGGAAAAACTTAATTATTGACTTCCATTTTTGCGAGTGCTACTCTAACCATATGAAAGCAGCGCAAGCTGTTATTTTGGTGTTTCCAAACTGACAAAGGAGATGAACAATGAAACTCGGTGGATATGCTGATCGAATTGCCTGGATTGACCTGACTGCCGGCAAAGTGGAATATAAACCTGTGCCCGAAGATGATGCCCGCAAATATATTGGCGGGCGCGGTTTGGGCGTGAAGTTCGTCTTTGATAATGGACCGAAGGTGGATGCGCTTTCCCCTGATAATATCCTGTGCTTTATGAACGGCCCGCTGACTGGATCGGAAGCAAACATGAGCGGACGCATGGCAGTCGTGACAAAATCGCCCCTGACTGGAACCGTAACTGATTCTCACCATGGAGGCTGGTCAGCCGCCCGATTACGCTGGGCTGGCTTTGATGGCCTGGTTTTCAAAGGCAAGGCCGCGAAACCGACTTACGCGTACATCCATGATGACAAATTGGAATTGCTGGATGCTTCGGAAATATGGGGAAAAGGCGTTCACGATACTATAAAACATTTCAAAAAGAAATATGGTGAAAAAGATCTAACCGTGATCACGATTGGTCCTGCCGGCGAGAAGCTTGTCAAATTCGCATGTTGGATCAACGAGGATGATCGCGCCAGCGGCCGCGGCGGTACGGGCTGTGTGGGCGGAAGCAAGAACCTGAAAGCCATCGTCATTAAGGCCGAAAAGAAGATTGTCAAAGCCGCAAATCGCGATGCCTGGAAGCCAGCTCACGAACGCGCCCTGAAAGGCATTATGGCGCCTGAGAACATTACCAGTCCACGCAAAGGCGGCCTTTCGGTATATGGCACCAATGTACTGACGAACATTGATAACAGCATTGGCGCTTATCCTACGAAGAATAGCCAGTATGCAAGTTTTGGCAAAGATGCCGAGACCTTGAGCGGCGAATGGGTAAAAGAAAACATTCTTGTAGACGATCCCACCTGTCATGCCTGCCCAGTAGCCTGCAAGAAGGAAGTTGAGATCAAAGACGGGCCATATAAGGGCTTGCATATGGAATCAGTGGAATATGAACCCAGTTGGTCCGTAGGCGCGAACTGCGGTAACCCCGACGCCCGCCTTGTTGCCAAGATGATCGACCTTGCCAACGACTTCGGCTTCGACGCCATCGAACTTGGCCATCCGCTTTCGGTTTGGATGGAAGCCAGCCAGCGAGGTTACACTAACGGCGATGGCAAACTCGCCTGGGGCGATGGCGATGGTATGACCAAGGCAGCCGCAATGATCGCCAAGCGCGAAGGTCTCGGCAACGTGATGGCTGACGGCGCAAACGCGACCGCTAAGCACTTCGGTCATCCCGAACTGGCGATGACCTGCAAAGGTCAAGGCATCCCCGCCTATGACCCGCGCGGACTCAAGGGTATGGGCCTCGGCTACGCCACATCCAACCGCGGCGCCTGTCACCTGCGCGCTTACACCCCCGCCGCCGAATTGGGTGTCATGCCGTACGGCTCACTCAAGGTGGATCCGCTTGCATGGAAGGACAAGGGCGGGCTGGTCAAGGTCTTCCAGGACATCCACGCCTTCTCAGATAGCATGGACTTGTGCAAGTTCAGCGCGTTTGCCATGGGCGCGGAAGAGTATGCACAACAATATTCCGCCTTCGTGGGTATACCCTTCACCACCGACGATGTGTTGAAGACTGGCGAGCGCATTTACAACCTCGAGCGCCACTACAACAATCTGAACGGCTTCCGTGAAGGCAGTGATACTCTGCCCAAGCGCTTCCTTGAAGAACCCTCCGATCAGCCTGGTTCGGCAGGCAATGTCTGCGAGTTGGACAAGATGCTCGAAGAGTACTACACAGCTCGTGGCTGGGATAACGGCGTTGTCACCGAAGCCAAGTTGAAGGAACTGGAAATCGCGTAAGATCAGTAATCGGTAAAAAAGACGGCGGGCTATTTCAGGCACGCCGTCTTTTTTGTTTACAACGGAATCGGATGACTCCTGTCATTGGAGTGTCGAAAACCTGGAGACCTTCGGAGCCGTTTAATATTTACCCTCCTGCTCTGAGGGTCTTCTTGAAAAACCGCTCTTGGAAATCTTTGGCGACACGCTCTTCGAGTTCCATCGTCAGGCGGGTCTGACCCACTTCGAGCGAGCCGAGGAGGAAGGGATCCATGCGCTCAAGACGCACACTCCAACCGTCGCCGCGAATCAGGTTTTCATCCACGAGCAAGCCGCCCAGTTCCTGTAAATATTCCTTGAGCAAAAAGTATGGGATGCCGCGCATCTCGTTGACGATGGTTTGCATTAACTAACCGCCGCCGACGGGAGGAAAGATATCCACTTTATCATCGGGCTGGATGATTGTGTTCATCTTATCTTCCAGATAAGATGCTTCGCGCCCATTGATAAAGAATTTCATGTGACTCTGGAACTCGTTGTTGGCGTCAAGCAGTTCGGCACGCATGGGTGGATAATCAGTGACAACGACTTCAACCAGATCGCGCGCGGTGGCCTGGGGCCTTAAATCCACTTCGATGGTTTTCTGTCCGACAATGGCGCGCAGGGTGGCGTAAAAGTTCACCTTCATAAAAGTCTCTCCTCTCTACAATAAAAGACAAAACCTTACGGGAGCGCTTCGATGCCTGATCTTTTTGCGGCGGCGTGCAGTTCCATGTCGAATGTAGCCAGCGAAACAGGCATGCCAAGCAGGTCGCTCCATGTCAACGCACAGGCAAGGTGGACAGCATCGTAACCGCGCAGGATAAATTCGCAAGTGAGCAAGTCAGCTCGCGCAACAATTTGTTCGGTGATGGGAATACGATGATAGTCGTTCCACTCATTGCGAAAATTTTTCAATGCGGTACTGCATTGTGATTGATCCAGGATGTTCATTCTTGCGAGTCGGTTAACTCCAGCCGCCGTTTCAGCGCGAGTGATCAGCCCTGTAGCAACAAGATTGGCGTTTTCCACCAGTTGCCTCACTTCGTCTGAATAAGATTCTTGAACAAATAACTTGATCAGGGCGCTGGTATCAATATAGAGATTCATTTCGCATTTCCACGACGAGATCGGATACAAGTTTTTTAGTCTTATTTACTACCACTGGTTTCGATGGTTTAAGTTTTTTCCCACTCCAGGAAATCAGCCCCGCCGCCTGTAACGCCTTGACGCGATCCATTAACTCTTCCCTGGTGGGGGTGAGTTGGGCGATCGGTTTGCCGCGTGAAGTGATGATAATAGTGTGACCTTTCTGCGCTTTTTCAAGATAAGAACTTAAGTGCGCTTTGAGGTCGCGAATGCCAATTGTGTATTGCGTCATAGATAACTCCTTTGTGACTACATTTTATCATAAAGGGTCACATTTGGATGCGCCAGTTTTGGGCGACAATTCATCCGATAAAAAAGTCCGAAGTCGGATGACTTCGGACTCCGAAAGGAAACTACGGGCATTGGATGATGCCCTGTGCCCAGAGACAGCCTCCGCAGACGGGGGATATTGTGTTGCCGAGGCAGTCTTCTTCATTCGTCTCGGAGAGGTCACAGCCGCCGCAGAAGGTGCAGGGAGCGAAGACGAAATTGTGCAGGCGTTCGCGATAGGCCAGGTAATCGGGATCAAGCCACAGGTCAGAGAGGGAGCGTTGAGTCACATTTCCGATGACATGCTTTTTGGAGAGTCGCGGTTTATCGTGCAGGTAACTCATGTGAGTGTGCATCAGCGGCCAGCATGGACTCACATCGCCCGTCCACGCGATGGACATGGTGCCGTTCTCGACGAAGTTGCAGACATCATTGGCGCCGCCCCAGTTGTTGCCTGCGTAACTGATGTTCAACTGACTATTGAAGACATCGAAAAGAGCGTCGCGAGTGTTTTCATCAAAGTCTATTTTGGGCAGGCTGAGGCGCGGCAAATGCGGAGCTTGTAAATAAGCGATGTTGCGCACAGTGTGGTTGTACAGGCGGTCGGCCTGCATATTAACGGTGGCGGGTTGGATGTTGCTGACCGAAAAATATTTGGCTCGCAATGATTTCCCAATTTTAATAACCTGAGGCAGATCGGCGATGTTGCGTTTCATTGCTACAAAGGCGATGCCAATTTCAGGAGTTGGATAGTGGCTGGCCTTACGCATTTTATTAAAGCGTTTCAGGTTGTCGATGATCGTGGGCAGTTCAGCGCCAATACGGATGTCGGCGTATGTTTCGGGAGTTGCACCATCGAGGGAGACCCACAGTACATCCAGGCCTGCGTCAATCAACTCGCGGGATTTTTTCTCGGTCAGAATGGTCCCGTTGGTAATGAGTTCGACTTTTACGCCAAGCTCTTTCACGCGCCGAATCCATTCTATGGTTTTGACATGAAAGAGAGGTTCGCCGATCCCGCCGAAATATACGCTTGGAATGGGGTCCATTTGCTTCAAGCCGTGGAGGATGCTTTCAAAGGTTTCCTCTGTCATGCGCCCAATCGGTTGTTCCCACGCGTTGCGGAAGCAGGTGATGCAATCCAAATTGCAAGCAACGGTAGGTTCAATATAAACCTTGGTGAGATGGGTGACCGGGCGGTGCATCCGTATAAAGTTCTGCCCTTCGTCCAGGCGAATCTTCGAGCCGGGAGTCAGCCCGTATTGCTGGGCAACTTCGGGCGGAAGAATGAGGCGTCCCTGCTCATCCACTTCAGCCCAGGCTGTTGTTTGTTTTGTCGATAAAACGGCCATGACTTCTCCTTACCAATTAACCCTTCACCATCTATCTTATCTTTTATTGAGAAAATATCACGTGACAAAAGTTACATTTTCCCAATGACCTGAGCAGAGCATTCAAATAATGTCAAGGAATGAAAATGATATAATTCTGCGATTCAATATCAGGAGAATTCCATTGGCTGATCCTCGGGTTTCAAAATTTGCAAGTATTTTAGTGGAACATTCTACGCGCGCCGTCCCGGGCGACCGTATTCTGCTCGAAGGCACAACTGCGGCTGAACCGCTGTTGCGCGAACTGTATATTCAGATTCTGGAAAAAGGCGGGCATCCGCATTTGATGATGGCTCTGCCTGGCATGATGCCGTTCAGTCAGGATGAAATGTATCTGACCTATGCAAAAGACACGCAGCTTGATTTCGTGCCGACTTTCTACAAATTTGCATATGACCAATTCGAGGGGCGTATCCGCATTCACTCTGCCACGAATACCAAAGGCACCACCCATATCGACGCGGCGAATATTCAGCGTCGCAGCAAGGCGACTTCGGTCATTACCGAGGCGCAATTCCGGCGTGGGGCGGAAGGTTCATTTAAATGGGTAACAACCCTTTTCCCCACCGAGGCATACGCCCAGGATGCGAGCATGAGCCTGAAGGAATATGAAGACTTTGTCTTCGGCGCCGTGCATGCAGACGAAGAAAATCCAGTTGTATTTTGGAAGAGCGTGGAACAAAAGCAGCAATCTGCTGTGGATTTCATGAAGGGTAAAAATCAGGTGATCTTGCGCGGACCTAACGTGGATCTGACCCTCTCGGTAAAGGGACGCACATTCATGAATTCATTTGGCACATTCAACATGCCTGATGGCGAAATCTATACGGGTCCCGTGGAAGATTCGGTCGATGGCTGGGTCAAGTTCACCTATCCCGCAAACTATGGCGGTACAAGCGTGGAAGGCGCGGAATTAACCTTTTCCAATGGGCGCGTGGAAACTGCAAAGGCCAATAAGAATCAGGACTTCCTGCTCAAGACGCTGGATAGCGACGCAGGTTCGCGTCACCTCGGTGAATTTGCCATTGGCACGAATTTTGACATCCAACAATTTACAGGCAATATCCTGTTCGATGAGAAGATCGGCGGTTCCTTCCACATGGCGCTCGGCGCAGGCTACCCTGAAACCGGTTCAAAAAATAAAAGTTCCATCCACTGGGACATGATCTGCGACATGCGCCAGGATTCCGAGATCCTTGTGGATGGTGTGTTGTTCTATAAGAACGGTCAGTTTGTATTTGAGAAATAATTTCAGGTCTTTCAATTGAAGGTTGAGGTATTTCCTCGGCCTTCTTTATTCATCCCCAAATGAGATCCCTATATTACGGGCTGTGGCCACTTCACTGCCATTTATGTCTACCCGTTTGGGTACGGCAGTCGCTTCTTCGAGGGAAAGATCTATGATATCGCCACAGCGCAACGCCACCATGCGGTCAAATCCACCGCGCATGGCAAGGCGAACAGCGGATGCGCCATAACGTGTGGCAAGCCAGCGGTCAAAAGCGGTGGGAGTGCCTCCGCGTTGCAGATGCCCCAAAACAGTCACACGTGATTCGAAGCCGTGCCCTTCGATATATTCCCCGACTGCTTGACCGATCCCGCCTAAACGCGGCGTATAAATTTCATCTCCTTTGCGGGAAAAGGTCTGTGTGCCGCCAATTGGTTTTGCGCCCTCAGACACAGCCAGGATACTGAACTTGCTGCCCTTCTCTGCACGGGTGCGGATCTTCGCCATCACGCTTTCAAACTTGAACGGAATTTCGGGAATCAAGATCACATCCGCGCCGCCAGAGACACCCGCATGAAGAGCGATAAAGCCCGCATCGCGCCCCATGAGTTCAAGCACCATGGCGCGGTGATGCGACTCGGCGGTGGTATGCAAACGGTCCAATGCTTCCGTGGCGATGTTAAGCGCCGTATCAAAACCAAAGGTGACTTCCGTGCCGCCAATATCGTTGTCGATCGTTTTGGGTACGCCGATCACAGGCACGCCTTTTTGCCAAAGTTCGTGGGCGATATGCAAGGTGCCGTCGCCACCCAAAACGAGCAGGGCGTCCAGTTTTAATTTTTTGATCCCTTTTACGATCTCGTCGGAAACATCTACTGTCACCTCCTGCCCATCGCGGATCACCTTGCGCGCATACGGATTCCCGCGATTTGCAGACCCAAGGATCGTGCCGCCGCGCGGCAAAATTCCGCGCACTGCTTCCATGCCAAGGGGGACAATGCCGTCTTCTTCCAGGAACCCGTCATAGCCATTCCTGATCCCAAAGACTTCACATCCATATTCATTGATGGCAGTCTTCACCGCCGCGCGGATGACCGCATTCAATCCCGGCGCATCCCCGCCGCCCGTGAGAATTCCGATTCGTTTCATCATGCAGCTCCTTTGTATCCGTACACGCTTATAATACCTCATTCAATGGATTAAACCGTTTCTTGCAATTCACCTTCATCCCCCCTATAATGTGACCCATGAATACAAACCAAACGTCACCTTTTCAAACCGTTATCAAATGGTTTGTACCCATTGCGGCAATCATCGCCTTTGGCGCATGGATGTACCTCTCACCGGAAGGCGCGCTCGGCAAACTGGATGCGATCGGCTATGCAGTTTGTCACCGCATTGATGCCCGCTCCTTTCAAATTAACGACCGCCAACTTCCGCTCTGCGCGCGCTGCACAGGCGAATTTTACGCCGCAGGCATTGCCTTGCTCCTGCAGGTTTTCATGAGCGGAAAACGAAGCAAACTCCCTTCACGCGGAATTATTGCAGTCCTGGTTTTTTTCTTCCTTGCCTTCGGCATAGATGGAAGCAATTCCTATCTTTATTTGCTCAAACAAACCTCGGCAGGCGCGCTGGACCAGATCCCAAACCTTTATATTCCCAATAACACCCTGCGTCTCTTTACAGGCAGCGGCATGGGCATTGTTCTGGCGGCCGTGTTATATCCCATTATCAACCAAACCCTCTGGCGTGAAATGGACGACCGTCCTGCGCTTGAATGGAAATCCTTTGGCACCCTGGTCGGGGTAACCACCCTGATCAATCTGCTGATACTCACAGACAGCCCGATCATCCTTTACCCTATTGCATATATCAGCGCACTTGGCACCCTATCCCTGCTTGTAATGGTCTTTGCCATCTTGTGGATTATCATCATGAAACAGGATAATACCTTTGATCATGCGGGTCAATTATGGCTTCCTTTCGCTTCAGGCTTTACCCTGGCCCTGCTTCTCATCCTCAGCATTGACCTGCTCCGTTTGCAATTAACCGGCACATGGGGCGGATTCCCCGGGTTGTCGGGATAAATAATAAAAGGAGAAAAAAATGGAATTGTTACTTGGCGTATTTTCAGCGTTTGGGCTCTCCGCCAGTGCAGGACTTAATGCATATATACCGCTTCTCGTGATTGGTGTCATCGCACATTACCTCCCCAATACCCTGACTCTCAGCCAACCCTTTGACCTGATTGCCAATCCCTGGATCCTGATCCTGCTTGGCATACTCGTCATTATTGAAATGGTTGCGGATAAAGTGCCTGCGGTCAATCACATCAACGACCTCATCCAGAGCTTCGTGCGGCCTGCAGCGGGAGCGATTGCCTTCGCGGCCAGCGCCAAGGTTGTGACGGATCTTCATCCCTTGCTTGCGCTGTCGGCTGGTTTGCTCATGGCAGGCGGCGTGCACGTGGTCAAGGCGGCGGCGGTACGTCCCGCGGTTACAGCAACAACCGCCGGCACAGGAAATGTCCCCGTCTCGATCGCAGAAGATACCCTGGCATTTGTCGCGTCGGTATTCGCGATCCTGCTCCCGATCCTCATGGGAAGCATCCTGATCGTCCTGCTTGCACTGATACTCTGGTGGTTGTGGCGCCGTACCGGCAGGGCACAAACAGCCTGATATAATCTGAGCAGGTTTCGCTATTCAAACAATAAAAATTATTTATGCATGACCCATATCATAAGGAGAAGAAATCATGAATGAAACGCCCATTACTCCAAGCGAAGAACCCAAGAAGAGCAGGACTCCTGTTATCATTGGCATCGTCGTAGCTGTATTGCTCTGCTGTTGCTGTGTTACCTCATTCGGCCTTTGGTGGTTGTGGAACAATGGCGACGCTCTGCTTGGCTCCGTGCAACATTTTATCCAGATGTAAAGACAATCAATCCCCCGCTTCAACCCGGGGGATTGATTGTCTTTAACCACTCCTGCAATTCGCGCAAACCGCCATATGCGTTTTGCTTCAACTCCTCGTCCAAATTCAATCCGTCCATTTCATCTTCGTCCAACACAGTTTGCTTTCCATCCCTGGAAACCCATAGATCCAGGGCGAGATCAACATACGAAATGGAGTTGGCATCGAATATGGCGGGTTTTCCTATATTGCAATACCAGCCTTTGAATTTATCATCATCACGGTCGTAAATTTCAAAGATGTTGTACCAGCGGTCTGAATAGAACGTTTCCACAAAGCGGTCGTTGCGTTTCAGCACGATATCCATAAAAGGCATGTCGTCGCGGTTGAATAACGCTTCCAGGGTCACAGCATTTTCTTCCCGATGGAGGACCACGCCTTCATACTGCCAGGTCACTTCACCTGCCAGATTTTTTTTCAAGACGATCATGCGAGACATTGTACCTGAACTTTCACGCGGATGATCTGACCGATCTTCGGTGCGTCTCTCAGGTGAAAGATCAATCCGCCTCTTCCCCTGATCTCAAACTGATCCCGATTAAAAAGCACATCCTCCACTTTGAAATTTATCTCCTGACCCTGATCCCCAACCCTGCTTTTCTCGGGAGAAGGGGATTGTTGCACTAATAACGACACGTTCTCGCCTGTCGTATGCTTGTGCCTGCAATTCAAAGGGAATGTGCCGTATTCTGTTTTGACTTTATCCCCCGAAGCTACCACGCCTTCGATGACATTGCCCATGCCCAACATGCGCGCCGCCCAGGCGAAATTTGGATTCTTCCAAACGTCATCGGGTGTGCCATCGCGGATAATCTTGCCGTCGTGCAGGAGCAGGATGCGGTCCGCGATGGTGAAGGCTTCTTCCTGGTCG
>CAZEGE010000064.1:0-19151 GCA_964511765.1 uncultured Anaerolinea sp. | reverse complement strand
ACGAAGTGATGGACGGTCTGACCAAATACGATCACATCATCGGCATCAAAGAAGCCTCCAGCGACATGTCCCGCGTCTACGAATTCCGTCTGCGCTACGGCGACCGCTATCAAATGATCTGCGGCTCCGACGATCAGGCGCTCGACTACTTCCTGTGGGGCACCACCAGTTGGATCGGCGGCGCCGCCTCCTGTACGCCCCTCCAGCATCATCGCGTGCTCGAAGCCGCGCTCGCGGACGACTTCGTGGCAGCCCGCGCGCACATGGAGGCGCTCCTGCCCCTGCTCCGCAACCTGGAAAGCGGCGGCTATACTCAAAAGGTCAAAGTGGGATGTGAATTACTGGGTATACCCGTCGGAAATCCGCGCCGCCCATTGCTGCCGCTCCCCGCTGAAGACCGAGCGGAATTTGAGAAAATATTCAAAGCCCTTAAATAACATGTCGTTGCGAGGAGGGTGCACTTCCCGACGAAGCAATCTCCTCATCGTTGGGGATTGTTTCGTCGCAAAGAACAAGAGCGCTCCTCGCAACGACATCATCTTTTGGATGTCTACCCAATGAAACGAATCCCCTTCTTGGACTCCCACACAGGCGGAGAACCCACCCGCCTGATCGAAACGCCTCCCTTCGACCTCGGAACCGGTTCCGTTGCTGACAAATTATCCAAGCTGAAAGCGGATCACGACGACTTCCGCACCACGGTCTTGAATGAACCGCGCGGATCGGATGTGCTCGTCGGCGCGCTGCTCGTCCCTCCGAACGACCCGACCTGCCAGTTCGGAGTGATCTACTTCAATAATGTCGGCTACCTCGGCATGTGTGGACACGGCACCATCGGTCTCATCGCCTCGCTTGCGTATCTAAGAAAAGTGAAACCTGGAGTTATTCGGGTGGAGACTCCTGTTGGGGTTGTTGAAGCAACCCTTCATGACATGTCGTTGCGAGGAGCGGAGCGACGAAGCAATCCCCCAATTAATGAGGGGGTTGCTTCGGGCGAAGAGCATCACCCTCGCAACGACATATACCCCAATCGCGTCTCGGTCAAAAACATCCCATCCTATCGTCATCTCGCCCAGGTCCCCACCGAAATTGATGGCAAAACCATCCACGGCGACGTGGCGTGGGGCGGCAACTGGTTTTTCCTATGCCACGACCACGGCCTGGATGTCAACATGAATAACCTCGAAGCGTTGACCGATTTTGCGTGGCGCATCCGTGAGCAATTCACTGCTGACGGAATCACAGGCGCAAACGGCGCGGAAGTTGACCATGTCGAGTTATTCGCATCCACGCCCGAGGCTGACAGCAAAAGTTTTGTATTGTGTCCGGGCAAAGCCTACGACCGCTCCCCCTGCGGAACAGGCACCAGCGCGAAACTCGCCTGTTTATACGCCGATGGAAAATTGAAGGTTGGTCAAACGTGGAAGCAGCAAAGCGTGGTCGGCAGCATCTTCGAAGGCAGCGTGCAAGTGGATGGCGATAAGATCATCCCGACCATCACAGGGGAGGCCTGGGTGATGGCGGAAGGTGTGATTCTGGTGGACGAACGCGATCCATTTGGTTCTGGTATATAAAGCGATTCTGCTGGTTGAGTAGGCGGCGTGTTCGCGGCCGCTGTATCGAAACCAGCAATGATAGGTACACTAGAAATTTCAAGATGTGGTTTCGATACGCCCTTCGCTATCGCTCCGGGCTACTCAACCACCAGATGAGATAAGAGTTATTACAAAATGACAATAAAAACAGGAAGGCAGCGGTTGAACAGGATACAGTCAGGCTCCTGCCTAAAACTCCGCCAAAAAAACCTTCACGCTTTTATCTGCCGGCTTGGCTTTAATATGCTTCGGCCTGCCCACCTGTTTCAATTCGCCGCCGATCACAACTGCCACGCGGTTGCCCATTTGCGCTGCTTCCTTCAAATTATGGGTAACAAAGATGGTGGTGCGATGATCGTGCGATAATAGTTTAGACAGGTCCTTCAATAATTGTGCGCGAGTCGGGGGATCGACCGCCGAGAACGGTTCATCCATCAGCAGCAATTCGGGGTCGAGGACAAACGCCCGCGCGAGACTCACTCGCTGCGCTTCGCCGCCGGATAATTGGTTGGCTCTCCGTGCGAGCAAATGCTCCACATCCATCGCTTTGGCCCACTTATTAACTTGCGCCTCGATTTCATCCTTATTTACCTTGCGGAATTTCAAACCAAGTGCAATATTATCCCGAATGGACATGTCCATAAGCAGCGGGTCTTGAAAGACAAATGCGATCTTTCTGCGATATACAATGTCATCCCACTCCTTGAGAAGTTTTCCTTGAAATCTGATCTCGCCGCGCACAGGCTTGAGCAAATGCGCCAGCGCAAGCAGGAGTGTGCTTTTCCCCGCGCCGTTCGGGCCGACGACCGCGAGGGTTTCTCCCTCTTTAATTTCAAGCGTTGGGATCTTTAATGCGTCAATTCCATTGCGTTGGATGAGCAGGTTTTTGATCGAAATCATTTTTTGACTCCCCTCTGTTGAATGGAAGTCAGGGCAAGATTGATAAGATAGGTGATGATGAGCAATAAAGCCGAGAGCGCGAGCGCGTTGTCAAATTCGCCTTTGGATGTTTCAAGGACAATTGCAGTTGTCAACACCCGCGTTTGACCCTTGATGTTCCCGCCCACCATCATGGATGCGCCCACTTCTGAGATCACGGAACCGAAGCCGGCCATCAGAGCCGCCAGGAGCGGCAACCGCGCCTCTCGCCACAGGTACCAGATCATTTGCAGGCGTGAAGCGCCGAGTCCCAGTAATTGTTGTTGAAGCCGCAAATCCAGCGATTCCAGCGCGGCGGCAGTCAGACCCGTCACCACCGGCGCGGCGATGATGGTTTGCGCGATGACAATGGCCCAGGGCGTATAGATCAGTTTTAAATCGCCGAAGGGTCCGCTGCGCCATAATGACATGGCCACGACCAGGCCAACCACCACAGGCGGTAATGCCATGCCGGTGTTGATAATGCTCAAGATGAATGAACGGCCGCGAAAATTACCCAACGCAAGCCAGGTGCCAAACGGCAGGCCGATCAGCAAACTTAACAGGGTTGCAATGGCGGAAACCCGCAGGGATAAAGTTGTGATGTTCCAAATTTCAGGGTCAGATAACATTTTATGGCAATCCTAGATCAGCGTCGGTTTTATCGGCATCGGGGAAAAATAAGGGTTGACCATATTGCTCCACGCCGAATTCGCGGATGATTTCTTGCCCTTCAGTCGAGGTGATGAAATCACTGAAAGCCTTTGCGCCTTCGAGGTTTACGCTACTCCATTTTTCAGGGTTGACCGTCAGCACATGATAAACATTCAACAGGAAGGGATCGCCTTCGACCAGGATCTCCAAGTCCACGTTTGCCTTGTAAGCCAGGAACGTGCCGCGGTCTGTAAGTGCGTATCCCGTTTTCTCAGAGGCGATTGAAAGCGTTGCGCCCTGACCCTGACCTGTTTCCAAACACCAATCTTTGCCATGCGGGTCGAGGCCTGCCTTCTTCCACAGAGCCAACTCCTTGACGTGAGTCCCTGAGTTATCGCCGCGCGAGATAAAGATCGCGCCTGATGTGAAAATTGCATTAAATGCGTCCACAGGAGACATTCCGCGAATCTGCGCGGGATCTGAATTCGGGCCGACGATGACGAAGTCATTGTGCATCACAAGGCGGCGGTCCATGCCGAAACCGTTTGCGATAAATTCCTTTTCTGCGGCGGGCGAGTGGAGCAGGATCACATCCGCATTTCCTTCCTCGCCTATTTTCAAGGCCTGCCCCGAACCTGTTGCAATGAGGCTGACCTGATATCCCGTTCGCCCGGTAAATTCCGGAAACAATAGATTCAACAAACCAGAATCCTGGGTGGAGGTCGTCGAAACCAGCAGGATGCTTTTGGCAGGCCCGGACATTGCACATGAGGTTAGAAAAAGGGCGACAATAAATAATATTTTCTTCATTCAACTCCGAAAAGAAAGGGGCAACTGTATCAACTGACCCTGTTTTTGAGTTGAATTATATCAATACCTTCCCTACTTCATAAATTGACAAAGATATTAATACTGCGAGGCTTAATTTTATACACTCCAATTGCCTCAAACTGACCTGTGAACTGGCTATTTGTATGCGGGCATTCCCTCCCCTACAAGGGTTTGACAAAATGCACCAGCCTCTCCACCTCCAGATATCCCAGTTTCAAATGCGCGCGGATGCTCGCCTCGTTATCCAGCCAGGTATCTGAAGCCATCTCCGTACAGCCTCTCTGACGCGCCCAACCCTCGGCCGCCTGAGTCAATGCGCCTGCAATCCCTTTTCCACGCACCTCTGGATACACGAACCATCCCTCAATATAACCAACCGGACTGGTCTCGCACCCTTCCCCATAATCCCTTAAACGCGCCTCGACCATGCCAACAGGTCTGTCCTCCAGCAATGCAAAGAAAACCGCGTCCTCATTGCTGGCAAGAATGTCGGTCATATCGAAATCCAGATACTCATCGGGAGCTTCAGGCCAAATACCCTTGCGCATCTTAAACCACTCACCTCGATCATCAGGCGTAATGCGGCGTATGCTGATTTCCATTTTTACTCTCCGAAGACGAATAAATCGCTAATCGACTCGTGATTAAAGTTATGACGGATCGCTCCCGCAAAGACAGACGCCACAGGCAATACCTTGAGTTTTGGGTGCATTTTCTCGGGCGCAATATGAACGGTATCCGTCGTAATGATCTCGCTGATCTGCGGCACAGCCGCCAACCTGTCCAACCCGCCGTGGCTGAAAACCCCATGCGTACATATCACAATAATATCCTCGATACCTTCACTAATGAGCACACGGCTCAACTCCAGAATGGATCCGCCTGTAGCAATTTCATCATCGTAGATCAAAGCGCGTTTATGTCCGCGCACCTGACTCCCCACCAAACCGCTGATGACCACCTCGGTATCCGAAATACGCTCCTTATTCCCGGCTGCGACGGGCAGGCCCAGTGATCTCGCAAAACGGGCCGCTGATTTTGCCTGCCCCATATCCGGCGAAACAATGACCGCCCCGTTTAGATCACAGGTGGAAAGATATTCCTTAAACACCAGCCGGCTGCTTAACGGGTCGGTGGGAAGGCCGAAGAAACCATGCACCTGGGGCGAGTGGAACATCATGCTCATGACATGGGTTGCCCCGGCGGTCTTCAACAGGTCCGCCACCAGCCGCGCCGTGATCGAGATGCGAGGCGCGTCCTTTTTATCCGAACGTCCAAACGAATAATAAGGGATGATCGCATGGATCTCGGATGCCGCGGCGCCGCGCGCAATATCGATCATCATCAATAATTCCATCAGGTGATCATTGACCGGCTTTGAAAGCGATTGCACGATATATACACGGCGATAGCGCACACTCGCGCCCAATTGAATATACAGATCGTCATTGCTGAAGCGTGAGATGTGGGTTGCATCCAAAGGCACGCCTAATTTCGAGGCAATATCCTCCGCCAGCTTTGGGTTGGAACTGCCGCTGAAAAAACGCACCTCCTCCGCGGGAATTGAAGTATTTTTCATTTTTCCTCCATGTTAATTTATTGTCGTCCGTTTATGAACGGAATAATACTAAGGTGAAGATAATTTTATCGGGCCAGGTTTCAAAAATGATTTCATGAGCCGCGTTTCTTCAACCAATTCAGCAGCTTTTTTGTAGACCAGGTATTGATCACATCCTTTGGCTCCAGCCATGCACGCCTGGCAACAGCCACGCCATAATGAAGCATATCGAGATCCCCTTCGGAATGCGCGTCGGTGTTGATGCTGAGGAGCACGCCCAACTCCTTCGCGCGGCGGGCATACACATCGTCAAGGTCGAGGCGCGAAGGGTGGGCGTTGATCTCCATCGCCACGCCGCATTCCGCCGCAGCCTTCAAAATGACTTCCATATCAAGGTCTGCCCCTTCCCTGTCTGGAATTTCACGGCCGGTTGGATGACCGATAATATCCACATGCGGGTTTCGCACGGCGTTCAACAATCGCGGTGTGATCTTCACACGCGGCTGACGCAAACTTGTATGCAATGAAGCAACCACAATATCAAGCGTGGCGAGAAACTGATCGGGATAATCGAGCGTGCCGTCGGCCTTGATCTCCACTTCGGTTGAATGCAAAACAAGAATTTCATCGCCGAGTTGTTTTTGAATCTTCCTGATTTCAGCGGCCTGCTTTTTATGGTCTTCCATTGTCATACCGCCTGCAACGCCCAGCCCAACGGAATGGTCGGTGAAGGCAATCACTTTGATCCCGCGTTTTGCGGCGGCGCGCGCCATCTCCAGCATACTTAACTTGCCATCGCTCCAGGTGGAATGGGTTTGCAGGTTGGATCTGATATCCTTGACTTCGATCAATTTCGGAAGCTTGTTGGCCTTTGCCGCCCGCACCTCGCCGCGGTCTTCACGCAGCTCGGGCGGTATCCAGGGCAGGCCCAGGGTTTTATAAACTTCATCTTCCGTCGCGCAAAGAATTTCACCCTTGCCCCTGGTCTTCGTCAACGAATGCTCCGATAACGACAAACCTTTATCCAATGCAATCTGGCGCAGCGCAACATTATGATCTTTCGAACCTGTTGCATATTGCAGCGCCGTGCCAAACTTCTCAGGCGGGTGCACCCACACTTGCGCGCGCACGCCATCCATGAATTCGATGCTGGCCTTCGTTTCGCCTTTTCCCAAAACGCGGCTCACCCCTTTAAGGTTGACAAAGGCTTCCATCACTGCGGATGAATCTTTGGCCGCCACCAATATATCGAGGTCGCCGACTGTGGAACGCATCCTTCTTAAACTGCCGGCTGGTTCTGCCGCGACGACTCCTTTTACGCCTTTGAGGACTCCAATGATCTCCTGCGCCAGAGGATACGCGCGCCCAAGCGGAAGCCTGCCCGACCTGCGGGCCAGCGATGCGATCCCTTCAAGAATGGCGCTTTCGGACTTGGCGCCCATGCCGGGCAGGTCGCGAAGCTGTCCGTTTTTCGCAGCAGTTTCCAGCTCGGAAAGAGCCGTGATGTTTAATGTCTTCCATATCAAGGCAATCTTCTTGGGCCCAAGCCCGGGCACTTGCAGCCAGCCGGCCAAACTCTCAGGCACTTCTTCTTTAAGCCTTTCAAGAAATTCAAGTTTGCCGGTCCGCAGCAACTCGTCAATTTTTTCGGCAATGGCTTTGCCCACAGCGGGGATCTCGCGCAGTTTTCCCTCTTTCCAATACTCGCCGGCTTCGCGGCTGAGACTCATCAAATTTTCAGCAGCCTTGCGATAGGCAAGGACGACATAAATGACCTCGCCTTTGATCTCACAAAGATTGGCAATCAGCGTAAATGTATCAGCGAGTTGACGATTATTCATCATAACCATAATCCTTTCAAGCTGCGTGGATTATAAGCTTTTTATTTCACGGTCAGCCATACGCCTGCCAGCACCACGGAGAGGCCCAAGACACGCACAAGATCAAGAGGTCTGTGTGCGGCTCCCAACAACCCAAAGTGATCGAGTAGCGTGCCGATCAATAATTGACCTGCAAGCAGAATGATAAGAGATGCCGCGACGCCCGTGCGCGGGATCATATAACTCATGGCGGCTATCACGACCAGGCCAAATACGCCTGCGCCAAAGGCATACCACGGCACCGTTCGCCAATGAGTAAATTTACTCCCAAAGATCAAGAGCGGAAGGAGCGCCACCAGCGCGCCTCCGATATGAACAATGAATATGCTTTCCAACACGCCCAGGCGCTGACTCATCAGGCTGGAAAGGGGCGCTTGTATCCCTACTGCTGCGCCGCCTATCAAACCGACAAGCACAATGACAATGATCGACTGCATGAGTTTATCCTTTTGTTTTTATTTGATTATAAATTGTATCGACACGCCCACGCTCCCGAATATTTATTTATGATACGATTCAATACGTGGTCCCGCGCCCGCCTGCAATCGCTCCATTCAGATCCATGTAGGAATTTCATTCAGCAACAACCTATAAACATCCAGGCCAAAAGCAAACCTGATAAGATTGTGCCACCATGCAGCGAATCCACCATTTCTCGAAATATTTCCTGATCATCCTCATGACCATCAGCGCAGGGCTGGGGTTAATGCGCTTCAATTCGCTTCAAATTGGCACGTCCTACGACGATGCGCATTATATTATCCTCGCTGAAAGCCTCTCCAGCGGACAGGGCTATCAGCTGATCAACTTTCCCCGTCCGCAAATCGAACGCGCTTTCCCGCCTGGCTGGCCCATTCTGCTGGCGCCTCTTACGCTCCTATTCCCGGACAATTACACAGTGCTCAAATTATTGTCCCTATTGCTCTGGCTGGCGTCCATCCCATTGATTTACAAACTTTTTTCCAGGCAACTTGAATCCCCCCATCTTGAGATTGTCACCGGCCTGGCAGCGGTGAATCCGCTGCTGGTGGGCACATCCGTTACGGTGATGTCCGAATCTGCCTATTTATTTTTCTCCCTGCTGGCGCTGACCTTTTTTGACTCATGGAATAGCAAAACGGAAGGCAAAAGGGACTGGCTTATCGTTCTAATCGCAATCATTGCTCTATATTCTCAACTAATTAGAACGATCGGGGTTTCATTATCCCTTGCACTGGTCGTTTACTTTCTGCTTTCCCGCCGCTTTCGCGAGGCGGGGCTTACGATGGGCGTGTTCATCGCAGGCACGCTCCTGCAAACGTGGATCAACCTTCGCAACGGCGGCTCGGTCGTTTCTGCGGGTTATCAGTCACAGGTATTCAACAGCTCGGTCATCGAAAAGATCGGGCAGATGTGGTCGAACTCACTCGGCTATTTCAACGAAGTTCTGGCAGGCACATTGTTTCCTATCTTCAGTGCAAAGGTGGCATCGCTTTTAGGTAATTATGGATTGCAAATTCTACCGGTAATCCTCAATGCAGCCGTCATACTCCTGATAATTTTCGGGGCGGTCTTGTCGCGTAAAAGAATACGTTTAATGGATTTATATTTCATCGTTTACATTTTGGGTATTCTGGCATTTTGGAATCCAAAAGTTGGAAGCGTGAAAGCGCGTTTTCTGATCCCGATCATCCCATTCCTCTATCTTTATCTGGTGCAGGGACTGAATTGGGTGATTACCAAATTCACTCGCAACCAAATCAACCTCGGCACGCGTATTGCGGCGGGGGCGGCTGGCATCATCGCATTAACACTTGTGGCGCGTAATCTTCAAGATTGGCGCAACCCGGTCATGGAACAGATGACGGATTTATCTGTGGGGACAAGCTGGGTCTCTGAAAATGCTCCGCCTGATGCAATCGTCATGGTGAATGAACCTGTCCCTGCTTATGTGCATGTGCAAAGAAAAACCATCGGCTATCCAAATGCCGGTCAGGATCTGGAGAAATACCTGAACAATCAAGGAATCGATTACATCGTCGTCTCCCCAAAACTTCAATCCCCGCGAAATAATGATTTGGATGAAGATATAGAAAACCAGGTTTTGCCCGCTCTCAGTTCCGCACCCGACAAATTCATGGCGGTATATTCCAACCCCGAATATAATGTGACGGTTTATCTATACCAAGGCAATCACTGAAAATTGACCATACTGCCCCGCGAGTTTGAGTAAACCAATTGCAGGTGAATCAAGAACCTGCGGGACATCCTGTGATATCAGTTAAAATATCATCATCCCATCCCCAATGAAGGCAAATTGACTCATGACATCTGGAGCATCCACCGCAACAAAACTTATCAGGAAAAACCTTCCCGAATTTGGAACGGATATTTATTCAAACATCCCCTCGGGCGAACTGGTTGTCTTTGCCGTCCAGTTTTTGCAGGATGATAATATTCCAGCCACCGTGGAGGAGGTTGTATCCACCTGTTTCAGGTTTTTCCCCCACAGTTTCTCGTTAAAGAATTACTTTTTTTGGCCCGATTCCGCACTGGTTGCCCGCCATTTGAGCAGTGCAAAAGAGGAGGGCTACATCAAAGGCAATCCTGCGGATGGTTTTGCCCTGAAGGCGCCGGGAAGGCAGGTAGCAAAAGGGGTTGCAAAGTCATTGGGACTTCCCCAATCCACGCCGCAAAAAGTAAAAAAGACCAGGTCGGTGGGAAAGAAGCCTGAACCCGCAAAACCATCGAAAGCGCAAGCAAGGAAAATATCGACAGGGAAGACCCAGAAATCCATTGCGCCTATGAAGGAAGCAAAGTCTCCCAAAAAACAATTGGCTGTCAAAAGTATGTCTTTCTCAAAGAAGACATCCCTCATACAAGCAAAGCCCGAGAAGGCCTCTGTTCAATTGAGCCCGACCCTATCAAAACAAAAGACGGCTTCCAAACTTAAACAGAAGAAAATGGAGAAGAGGAAGAAAAAACTCTCTACCCCTGCTCCTCAAAAGGAAAAACGCAAGGCGCCAAAACCGCAAGTTGCAAAACAACTCCACCTGTTGATTCCAACGGCGGCGAAGGAAGAAATCAAACCTGCGCCTGTCAGGCTGAAGAAACCAGCAAAGAAAGCTGCCACAAGAATACACGCCAAACCAAAAACCGCAAAAGCGGAAAAAACTGTCATCATCGAAAAAGATTCCACGTCAACCGCCCCGATTCCTGTATCGAAAGAGGAAAAGATAAAGGCTGGAAAAGTGCTGCACATGATGGGACGTTCGGACGCATACCAGCGATACAAGAAACAAGGCAGGAAGGCAAACATCAGCGAGTTTGATTTCAGGAACATGCTCTTCGCCACCATGGAATCCTCGGCGGAGACCTTGAAAAGGAATCTCGCGCTATTCAAACGTTATGCGAGCATTCACAACAGACAGGACCTGACAACCTTCCTGAATATTTGTGAGGAAAATTTTGCTTCCTTGTTGAAACCAAGCGGCAGGAAATCATATAAGAAAAGGTAGTCTTTTGCTCCATTGGAGGTGAATCTTCGCTGGAACAAAGACATGTGGACTGGAAAGGTACTTTTATCGTGAGCAGTAGAAAGTTACAATACGCAGACCGGGTAGCACTTCAACAGGCAGACCAGGCAATTAGAAAAGATGTCCTGCGCGCGCTGGTGGAGGTGATTACCAATTGCAACGACAGTTATTCACGCCTGGAACAGGCAGGCTGGGCGGTGGGCGGCGAGATCATCATCGAGGTGCAGAGGAAGCATAAAAACTCTGTCATCCGCGTGCGCGACCATGCCGAGGGAATGACCGACCTGCGCATGGACAAGGTAGTCGGCACCTATGGCGAAGCGACCAGCGGATTGAAGGAGGATAAACATGTGCGCGGCATGTGGGGGCGAGGGTTGAAAGATTCCATTTTCGGGCTGGGGCACGGATATGTGCGCTCGATCAAAGGCGGTAATTTTTATTCATGCTCGTTGCTGATCAAGAAAGGCATTCCAACCTTTGACCTCGACCAGCCAATCCGAGCCAATGCTGCTTTGCGCGAAAAGTATGGCATCCCCGAAGGGAATGGGACGATCCTTGAGATCATCATTTCGCGCAGCGATGTAAAAGTGCCGCAGTTCGATAATTTCAGAAATTATCTGCAGAGACATTTTGAACTGCGTCCCATTATGAGCAACCCGAAGCGCAAAATCATTTTGCGAGACATTGCCTCAGACGGGAAAATTCGTCAGGAACACGTACTCAGCTACAAGGCACCGCGAGGCGAGAAAGCCCTGAGCGAGAGAATCAGAATTGAGGGCTATCCTGCCACAGCCAAATTGGAAGTCTATCGGTCGGGCATCCAATTATCCACCCGCAACGAGGAAGGCGATTATGCAGACGGCGGTCTGCTGGTGATCAGCAGGGCGATTGTGATTTCGCTGACCATGCTCAAGTTTGAGAGCGACCCGTATGCGGCTTATTTCTACGGTTCGATCCAATGCGACCATTTACATGATTTGTTAAAGAACGACGAACCCGTATTGACAGCCACACGAGACGGCATTAACTGGACGCATCCATTTGCGAAGGCGTTGAAATTGGCGGTGGAGGGCAAACTTGAGCCGCTCATTCAAGCGGAACGCGAACATTCGCTCCATGATGAGCAAACAAAACTGGATAAAAAGTTACGCAATAAATTAGACCATGCACTGCATGAGTTGAACACAATTGCACTGGCTGAACTCCGCGAACAGAAAGACAGCGATGTTCATAAGGAAATCGAACTGCCGGAATCCGGGATGGGATTCTTCCCCGAACGGTTCTATGTGCAAACGGGACAAACCGCCACATTGATCCTGCGCGTTGCGCTGGCTGAAAATGGAAGAGCGGGAGCAACGACAACTGTCATTTCCAACAGCCCTGAAATTATTGTATTAACCCCGCAGGCTGTGCTCAAGCCGCATAAAACTGATGCGGCCATTTTGGAAGCGCGTGTCAAAGTGGAAGGCAGGCAGGTGGGCGGTGAAGGGGTTGTGACTGCGTATCTTGGCAGGAACAGGGCGCAGGCAATCGTGCAGGTGCATTCCAAAAAAGAAACGCTGGTTGCACCACCGACCAGAAGCGGGCATGCCTTGTTCACCGATATCCGTTTTGACGACCGCACCGACCCGCGTCAGCGTGTTTATTTTGACCGCATTAACTCGAGCATTGTGATTGCGACAGCCGCACCTTCGGTAAAAATATATTTGGATGGAAACAACCGCCTCGATACCACCGTGCAGGGTCAGGTGCTATTGGCAGAGTTGATCACTGAAGCAGTATGCCGCGAGATCTCGCGCAACGGTGTGGAAAAGGGAAAGTTCCTGGTGCTGGAGGGTTCCGAAGCGGATGCGATCCAAAACCATTTCATCCGTTTGCAAAACCGATACGCGCATTTGATCCATCAACATATCGTGACGCTGGATTGACAATCAGGAGTACTGCATCACCACACCCGCGATCAAGGCAATTTGACCAAGATGATATGCGGCGATGTTATAGATGCGTCCGTACGGAACGGGGGCAACGAACTTGTTCCACGCGAGAATAATATCCGAGATATAGAAGAGGAATGCGCCAGCGCTGACCAGGAGCGCCGCCTCCGCCTTCCAATTCACATCGGTCAGCTTCAACATCGCAGACAGGACCAGCAACGAGATCATGATACTGTAAACCAAGATAGGCATTCGCATGTGACCCTGTCCTTTTGCAGCAAGCGGATCAATGATCCTGCGAATGACTCGCGCCCCTCCCACGCCGATGATGACCGCCAGAGCAATCCCCCACACAGACATCCCTGGCACAGGGATGTTAAATCCGATCACATACGCCGCATGTGCCAACAAAAAAGCGACCAATCCCGCCAGGAACAAGCCGTCAAGTGAGATCGTCAAGAGCATGTCGCCCAGGAGTGAGAGTAAAATCCCCAGCCCGAACCAAAGCAAAGGGCCGTTCAATCCAGTGGATGTCCACAGCCAGAAGAATAGGGCCAGCATCACAGCAAGCTTGGCAATGTATTCCAGCCTCAGCCAATTCTTTGCTACAGCCAGCAAATTAAGCATGCTAAAGACAAAAGCAGCGATCAATAGGATAATCATAGGAAACTTCTCAATTCATATCGTATCCTGAGATGCACCCTCACGAAAATGGTTCATTATTCTAAACATAAAGGGGTGAGTTTTCAAAGACAATGGGCAATTCGATTTAGGAGAACATACGAACTCCTATTAATCAGGTAGCGATAATCTCTTACCTGGTTTCCTCCTGGAATCCTTTGCAAAAGCGAGAGTTACCTATTTTATGGTACTACAACAATTTTTATAAATATTGGATCACCAAAATAATTCCCATTCGGATCGACGGCTTGCCAGGCGCTTTCATAAAAACCTGCTTCAGCGGGTGCGGTGAAGAGGATGCGGAGTGTGGCCTGCGTCCCTGCGCGGGCGGGGTAGATCAGTTGTTCCTCCACCGCACCGAGAGGAGTGCCTCCCATCCACTTCAAACGATAGGCCGCATCCCAGTTGCAGGTTCCGTTGTTTTGCACCAGCCATTGCTTATCGATGGCTGCGCCAGCAAAATATGTTGTGCCATCTTCCACTGTAATATCATCAACAAAAGAGAGATCATTCGTGCAGGGTTCCGCTGTGGCGGTTGAAGTAATGGTCGCTGTGGGCTGGGGTGTAAACAAGGCAGGCACAGGCGTGGTTGTGGGAAGCGGCTGTGTAGGCGGTAAGGATGTCGGCGGACGGAAAGGCGTGGAAGTGGATTTAGGCGCACAAGCATAAAGGGAGAAAAAGCTTATCAGCAGAATCAGGTTGAAGTTAAGAAAGAAGCGTTTTTTCGTCATAAGAAAAATGGACACGTCGCCGTGTCCATCCATTTTACGCTTCTTCTTCATTACCGCCGGCTTCTTCAGCAACTTCAGCGCCAAGATCAAGCGGGAGGGCGATCTCGCCAGTGAGCGCTTTCTGGCGGATGATGCCTTCGATTTCGTTCATCATATCCAGGTTGCCGCGCAGATAATCTTTGGCGTTCTCGCGTCCCTGCCCGATGCGGATATCACCATAAGAGAAGAAAGCGCCGCGCTTGGTAAGAACTTCAAACTTGGTCGCCAGATCGAGCACATCGCCGGCCTTGGAGATGCCTTCGTTGAACATGATGTCAAACTCTGCAGTGCGGAACGGGGGCGCAACTTTATTCTTGACCACTTTGACGCGCGTGCGGTTGCCGATGACTTCGTCGCCGACTTTGATGGATTGAATGCGGCGTACATCGAGGCGCACGGAGGCGTAGAACTTGAGGGCCTGTCCGCCGGTGGTGGTTTCGGGATTGCCAAACATCACACCGATCTTCTGCCGAAGTTGATTGGTGAAGATGACGGAAGTTTTGGTTTGGTTGATCGCGCCTGAAAGTTTGCGGAGCGCCTGGGACATCAGGCGGGCCTGCACACCCATAGTGGCATCGCCCATGTCGCCTTCGATTTCAGAACGGGGGACGAGCGCTGCAACAGAGTCGATCACAACCACATCCACGGCGCCGGAGCGCACGAGGGTTTCTGCAATTTCAAGGGCCTGCTCGCCCGTATCGGGTTGGGAGACGAGAAGGTTATCGATATCCACGCCGACCTTTGCGGCATAACCCGGGTCGAGTGCGTGCTCCATATCAATGAATGCGGCGGTGCCGCCCATCTTCTGGGCTTCGGCAACGATGTGCTGGCAAAGAGTGGTTTTACCCGAAGACTCAGGCCCGTAGATTTCGATGACGCGTCCGCGTGGAATGCCGCCCACTCCGAGGGCAATATCAAGGGAGAGTGAACCGGTGGGAATGACTTCAGTCACCATTCCATGTGCTTCGCCGAGGCGCATGATCGAACCATCGCCATAGCGTTTTAAAATATCACCGACAGCCTTATCGAGCACAGCTTGTTTGGCATGATCCATATTTTGAGTTTGTGCGGATGTTTCTGTTGCGCGGGATGATTTTCGTGCCATGGTTTTGTTCTCCAATAATATTCATTTATGTCATTGGTTTGTGTTGCGAGAGTATAGCACAGATGTTCAGTAAGTCAAGGTGCGGGGAGGTTGAAGGTTGAAGGTTTTAAAGTTAAGGGAGAGGCGTGGGAGTGGGTGGCAGGCCGGACGGCACAAAATCTAACGTAGGCGCAGGCGGGCGGTCTGTGCTAAAGTCGTGATCTCCTTTAAATGTGAAATAGGTAACCTGTCCGGGGAAAATTTCCAGCCAGGTTTGTTTGTCTTGATCCTCATACCGAAGGGTTACCTTGTATATCCCTGCGGGCAAGTCGCCAAGTACCAGGTTCTCATTGTAATATGGGTCGGGGTTTATCGCGCCCCGCTTGCTATAGGTTTTTACGAGATAGGTCTTTTGCGTTTCAACAGAACGAAGGGTCACTTCCACTTGCTGCAAGGTCTTGCCTTTCGTGTCCATCACGCGTCCCACAAGCACCCCCCAGCCCTGCGGCGGAGCGATCCATAACTCTGGATTATAGGTATAAAAGAAAGAATTAAACGGAAGACGCACTTCGAAATGAACATGCGGCCCGGTGGTTGCACCTGTTGAGCCGACAAAGCCGATCACCTCTCCGGTTTCCACGTGCTGCCCAACAATTACATTCATTTTGCTCATGTGGGCGTACACCGTATAAAGCTGCTGGTCGTAATAACCAAAATCATGGCGGATGGCAACCGCCAACCCATAAGGGTCCTTATCATTCGACGGCGTCTCAGTAAACAGCCCCCACCCAGCCCAAACCACAGTCCCCGCTCCGGCCGCCATGATCGGCGTGCCTTCGGGTGTGGGAATATCCACGCCGGTGTGGACGATATTTCGTCCAAAGAACACGCCGCCATAACGATAATCCGGAATCGGCCAGTTGACCTGATCCGCCGCAATGGGACGCGCAAAATAAAAATGGTCATAGGCGGACATTGCCCAGGGAATGGGATACAACGGAGGACGCCAGCCGGAGACTGGCTCCGCGCCTGGTGTAGGAAGACTAAATTGGAACGGTACAGGCGAAGGAGTCAACAACGCCTCAATTTGGACTTCGGGCTGCCCTGCCGCTTCGACAATTACCGGCGTTGGACCTGATCCACCTGCTACGCTCGAGCAGGCGGAGAGAATCAGGAATAAAAATAAACTGGCAAGTATTTTCTTAAAATTCATCGTAATAATTTGGGATAAGAGCCTTAAGGCTTTCAGAAACCTTTGGATCTGGATATAAGCTTCACTATGGAATCACCGTCAACGGAGTGGGGGTAAAGGAAGGCGTTACTGTAATCGTGGGCGTAAACGTAATCGTAGGAGTAGATGACGGTGTGAATGTCATGCGCGGAGTGCGGGTTGGTCGCGGTGTGGCAGTTGATGTAGACGTAGGCGTTGGCGTAAGAGTGGGCGCCAATACGCGGGTTGGAGTGACAAGCGCTTCAATGGGATATAGTTCCTGCATGGCTGAATACCAATCCAGTCCATCCGTTAATGCAAATTCAGTGAAGCGCGCGCCGTTGTAATAGGTGCGCCAGTTGGGCAGGGCCGGCAGACGTTCCCAGTTATATGCAGAGGCGAGGGCAGTGACATCCACCCAATACCCGGAAGGCACAGGCGCATATTCGCCGCCCTGCTCATAGGTGCGCGGATCAAGTTCGTAGCGCGCACTTAAATTCCAGGGCGCGTTGTGGATCGGCTCACCGAGCGAGCCATCCTGAATCCCAGAGCGGATATAAACACGCCAATAGGTCTGAGCGCCGATATCCTCACGTAAAGTCACCAGCCAGCCTGCGTTTGCCATGAGGGAATTGATCGCAAAGGCGCGGCCTGTGTACAGCCAATCCTCCTCCAGCCCGGGTTCAAGTCTCGTTGTCAATGGGATGAAGGCATTTTCCAAACTTGCCAGCGCATCCCAGCCTGTTTCAAGGATGACGCGGTCGCGTAAGGCATTAAAGGATTCGTCCACCAGATCATGCAGTTGCAGATAAGGCGCCTGAACATCGTCAATCGGGACAACATACCAACGCTGGTTTGGCACATCGGGCGCCTGTGTAACGGCTGGCGACCACAATGCAGTGGGCGCAGTTCCTGCCGCCTGTGCGAATGAATTCGGGAGCGGATTCGGCAAATCAGCAAAACCCCATGTAAGTCCGCGTACAGGTCCGCTGAGTGGAGTAGGAGGTAACAGTAAATTACCATGAACATCATAGGAAGTAAGATAATCTTGATTGGGGGCGCTGATTACCGCGATGATCTTTTGAGCCGTTTCATCCCATGCGCCCATGATCCCATCACCCACCCAGCGCGCGCTGCGGTTTGGATCCGCCGCCTCCCAAATGTATAAGCCGCTGTATCCCACCGTTTGAGAACTGGAAGCCCATAACAATCGCGAGCCGTCATAATTCCAAAGAGGAAAATTTTCAGAGGCAAAAGGTGTGTTGCTTAGATTCTGGTAACGCTCATCCCCTGCGAGGTCGAGACTGGCAAGCCACACGTCACTATCGCCGCCGCGGTTGGAAATGAAGGCAACATGCCGGCCATCCGGCGCCCAGACGGGTGAATGATCAGATGCGGGATCCTGCGTAAGAGGAATGATCGCCAGCGAACGGTCATTGACCGACACTACCGAAACCTCAAGATTGTCATTGATATAAGTTTCAAAGACAAGCCATTGACCGTCCGGTGACCATGAGGGGGCAGAATCATATTCAGGTGAATCGGTGATCTGGGTTACATTCCCTGTTTTTAAATCCATCACGTACAAATCCCAGGAACCCTTGCGATCGGAGGCGAAGGCAAGTTGAGTACGGTCCGGGCTGAGGGCGGGGGTGATGTCATTCCACTCGCCGGTGGTGATGCGTGTGATGGGAAAATCCTGGGGTTGATCGCTTCGCATAAAGAGATGAGCATATCCATTCTCTTCGATGGAAAGAAAAACAAGATTATCCTCCCCCCCGTAGCGAACAACAGCAGGGGTGCTGGTGAATTTCAAAACCGGTTCGGGAGAATTCCGTGGTGCGGGAATTTCTACAGAGGGCTGCGAGCAGCCAAATAGCAGCAGAAGTGGGATGGTTAAAACAGTTAATATTCTCAATGGGAAAGCAGGAAAATGCAAAGGCATGGGAAGTGTCAATTAAGTAGAATCAGGATGGGGCAAGTCGTGAGGCGCTTCCACATCAATAGAGATTTGACGCGGCTTGTCGGAGGGCCCATCTGGATAATAAAGCCGCGCATTGAGCGTGTATGGATTCTTAAGTTCACCGCGCAGGTGCATGGTGAATTCCAGTTTCCAGCTCATGGGCTCGACGATATTGGTGGAGGCGACTTCATTCCCATCCACATCGTTGAGCGAGACTTCAATATAAGGACGCTTCTGAAAGGGCGTGACCTCGAGGTTGACACGTAAACGGCGGCCATCGGGATATGGCTGAGCGGAAAGGGAGGCAATCTTTGTTTCTTCAGGGACTGCGCGGGTGAGGTTATCTTCGGGAAAGAAAAATTCCATGCAGGTATTATAACCATAAAAGAAAATGCCTGCGATTGAGGGACGTGAGAGGAAGATTACAGTTTCATTAGCTGATAATAGCAAAGAGCCCTCTGAATTTAAGGTTCGGAGGGCTTTGCTAAACAATACCCGTTAAACTTACCCGTTCTTCTTCTGAAACTCCTTCATAAACTTAACCAATTCCTGCGTACC
>CAZEGE010000063.1:5965-19420 GCA_964511765.1 uncultured Anaerolinea sp. | reverse complement strand
TTCACCATGAAAATGATCATCATCATTGTAGATGATAACGACGCCGATACACTTACACAGGCGCTTACTGCGGGAAATTTTCGCGTAACGCGTGTGGCCTCCACTGGCGGTTTCTTACGGAGCGGGGTTGTGACCATGCTGCTCGGTGTGGAAGAAGAGCAGGTGGATGCGGTCCTACAAACTGTTCGCAATTCGCTGTCCCCAAAAACCGACCAAAAACGCGCCACCCTTTTTGTCGTTCCTGTGCATCACTTCGAGCAGGTTTAATTTAATCGCCCACATATTTACGCGGCGCATCCCGCCTGAGCCAGCTTTTTAGAGTCGCGCGGGACGTGCACCATATCAAGAATTCAATAATTATTCAATCTAATCACGCAGAGACGTTAGAGCCTTCCTGGTTTAACAACGTTTTTGTTTTTTTATTCATGAGGTGCTTATGTCTAATAGATCGAAACATCTTTTTGCGTACCTTGTCCTGTTCATGGTCACCTTCGCCTGTGCAAACCCGCCGGGCGGGACGCCGCCTGAAAGCCCCGCAAACATAGAGACGATTGTCGCCGCTACATTTCAAGCATTGACACAAGTCCCTCCGTCTCCAAACGGGATCTCAAGCCTGCTCCCGCATCCGTTGTATTTTCTCAATAACGACGGCGCCGGACTCGCACAAGTCTATCGGTTGGACAAGGATGGAGTTGCGGTCACGCAGCTTACATTTGAACCTGCCAATGTCAACGACTACGACGTTTCAATGATGGATGGAAGTGTGGCGTATGTCTCCAACAATCAATTGTTCACCATCAAAGCCGATGGAAGCAACCGCAGTATGATCTTTAATGAAGGCGCAGTCAGCAACCCAGTCTGGTCGCCCAACGGCGAGACAATTGCCTTTGCTTACAAAGGATTAAATTTCTACTCCATCGCAAGCGGACAGTCCAGCCGCGTGCTGGAAGACCAGGTTGATGATCTTGGCGACGGATTAACTTTCCCACGCGAATTATATTGGCCCGAAAGTTATTCAGCCGATGGAAGCAGACTTATCATCACACTCGGATATTATGAAGGCGCATCCACCGCGATCTATTACCCGAATGGCGGAGCGCTTGTCCGCTTGAACGGAGCCGAAGGCGCGATCATTTGCTGTGGCGATTATCACCTCACCAGCGATGCTTCTACGCTTTACGCTGCCAATCCAAGTTCAGGCATGTTCAACGCCGGGCTCTGGCGCGTGAATACGGCGACCGGGGATGTCACTACCCTGCTTTTGGGAAGTTATGATACCAACCCTGCAGAAGTTGCCGATAATCCCTTCCTCGCCCCGGATGGCCAGCTGTATTTCTTTTATGCCAGCCTTCCCAATGCGGATGAATTTATCGACCGCCCCCCCTTACAGTTGGTCCGCTCCGCAGCGGATGGCGTGACAGGCAGAACTGTCCTGCGCCCGGAGACATTCGAAAATATGAATGAGGCGATTTGGGCGCCGGATGCCAGCTTTGTCATCGTCGCCAATCCAGCGCTTCCTGAAATCTATGAGGGCGGCGCAGCGCAATTGTATTACACCGACGGGCAAAAGGCCATGGTATCCCTGGTATCGTATGCAATGAAAATGAAGTGGGGACCGTAAAGATTTACCAAACGATATTTAAAAAAAGCCCTTGCCATTTTTGTGACAAGGGCTTTTGACTAATTATGCTGCTACTTCCGCTTCTTCCTGCTTTTTGAACTGGCTCATATACAGCTCGTAATAGAAACCTTTTTTATTGAGTAGTTCGTCATGTTTTCCGCGTTCGATGATCTGACCTGCTTTCAAAACAAGGATTTGATCGGCATTGCGGATAGTGGATAAACGATGCGCGATGACGAAGGAGGTGCGGCTCTGGAGTAATGCGTCAAACGCTTTTTGGATGAGATGCTCAGTTCGTGTGTCTACGCTGGATGTGGCTTCATCCAAAATGAGCAGGCGCGGGTCTGCGAGCGCAGCACGTGCAATCGAGAGCAACTGACGTTGTCCCTGACTCAAGCCTGAGCCGCGTTCACCCAAAACTGTCGCATATTTTTCTGGCAGCCGAGTGATAAACCAATCAGCGTTGGCAAGTTTTGCGGCGGCATAAACCTCTTCATCAGTTGCAGCGGGGCGGCCAAAGCGGATGTTATCCATAACGGAGGCGCTGAACAGGAAGGTATCCTGCAATACGATACCAATCTGTTTACGAAGCGAGTCGGCGGTGACATTACGTACATCCACATCGTCAATCTTGACTGAGCCATGCGTCACATCGTAGAAACGCGGAAGCAGGTTGATGATGGTGGTCTTGCCTGCGCCTGTTGGGCCGACAATGGCAATGGTTTGCCCAGGCTCAGCGGTAAAAGAAACCTCCTTCAAAACAGGCACGCCGTCTTCATATTCATGGCTGACTTCGTTGAACTCAACTTTGCCTTTGATCTCGGACATTGCCTTGGCTTCGGTCTTGTCAACCACAGCGGGCTTTTCATCGAGAATGGTAAAGATGCGTTCCGCACCCGCAACCGCGTTTTGTATATTTGTCCACAGTACAGCGATCTGTTGGATGGGCTGGTTGAAGCGCTGCACATAAGCGAGGAAGGTAATGACCAGTCCCAATGTGACCGTTGCGCCGAAGAGGGTGTCACCTGTCAGCAAGTACCAGCCGCCCACACCTGTGACGATGGCAAGCCCTAGATAGGAAAAGGCTTCCAGAGTTGGCGCCAATGCGGAGGTGTAAGCCACGGCGCGCACATTGGCATCGCGGTTGGCAGCATTTACTTCCTTGAACTGCACAATGTTTTCATCCGCGCGGTTGAAGGCCTGCACTTCGCGTACCGAGGAAATCGTTTCTTGTAATTCAGCGTTGACATTGCCGATCTCTTCGCGGCTTTTGCGGAAGGCTTTGCGCGCCTGTGCTGAGAACCAGACGGTGGCGACGAACATCAGCGGCGAGACAGCCAGCGAAAGCAAAGCGAAGGGCATGCTTAAGGTCAGCATGTTATAGGCAACCCATAACAGCAGCAGAATTCCGCTGAATACGTTGACCAGTGCAAAAGAAAATGCCTGTTCAATCGCAGAGGTGTCGTTGGTAATGCGGCTCATCAGGTCGCCTGCTTCGTGTTCAGCGTAGTAGCTGAGCGAGAGCGAATGTAACTTCTCGAATACTTCCACGCGCAGAACGCGCAAAACGTGCTGGCCCGTCCACGCCATGGTAAAGAAGGTTGTACCTGTCAGAATTGCGCCAAGTACATACAATGCAATAACGATCAATATCAAACGGAACATACCTGTGACGCGCTCGTCATTCGTAGCCGTTGCAAGTTCGGGTGTTGTGTATCCGCCGAGATGATAGGCTTTGTAAATGATCTGGCGCGAATACGATAACGTAGATGGGTCTGCGGTCCTCCCAAGCCAACAGGATGAAGTGGTTTTTTGGTCAGAAGCAGGCTCGCCCTGAGTTTGATCGAAGGGTGCGGGAACAAGAGAGGCAAATGCACTACCTCCAGCAGGCACGAGGAAACAATCTGTGGCTTGTCCCAATAATTCAGGAGAGGTCACTTGAGTCCAGGTGGAGACAATGACGAAGGCCACTGCCAAAACGATCATGTACCAAAAGCGGCCAAAGTAAGTGGCGAGGCGACCGAGCGTTTCGCTCAGGTTTCGCGGCTTCATGGTTTCTTGATTGAGCATACCACCAGCGCGGCCGTGCATCATAGTGTCACCTGCCCTGCTTCATCGCTTTGATGGGCGAGTATTTGCGAATTGTAAATTTCAGCATAGATCGGTTCTTCTTCCATTAATTGAGCGTGTTTACCCTGTGCCACAATCTCGCCTTTTTCAAGCACCAGAATTTTATCGGCGTTCATCACGGTGCTGATGCGCTGCGCGATGACGAAGGATGTACGGCCTTTCATAAGCGTTTCAAGCGCGTTCTGAATATGAGACTCGGTGGCCACATCCACGCTGGAAGTTGAGTCATCGAGAATTAGTATGCGCGGGTCGAGCAAAAGCGCACGCGCAATTGCCACGCGTTGTTTTTGTCCACCACTGAGTGTTGTGCCGCGTTCGCCAACGTGTGTGTCATACCCTTCAGGGAAGGACATAATGAAATCATGCGCCGCCGCAGATTTTGCAGCAGCCTGGATTTCTTCAAGTGTGGCATCGGGTTTGCCGAATGCGATGTTCTCGCGGATCGTTCCGCCAAATAAAGTGGTTTCCTGCAACACGATACCAATTTGTGAGCGAAGTGAATCAAGCGTGACATCACGCAAGTCGTGACCGTCAATTGTGATACTGCCTTCACTTGGATCATAGAAGCGCGGCAATAAGTTGATGATGCTGGTCTTGCCTGAACCTGTCGCACCGAGCAAGGCAACGGTTTCACCAGACTTCGCTTCAAAGGTAACATTTTTCAATACTGGATCGCCGCCACCCACATAACGGAAGGTGACATTCTCAAATTTCACATCACCTTTCACAGCAGGGAGTTTCGATGCGTCCGCTTTATCCACGATATCGTTCTTGGCATCGAGAATTTCAAAGATGCGGTCAGCGGATGCGGAAGCCTGTCCCATTTGCGTGACGATCATGCCAAACATCATGATGGGAAAAAACAGGTACATCAAGTACAACGAAAATTCCTGCCATGCGCCAATCGTCAACGTGCCGATGATAATCTGCTTGCCGCCCACGTATAAGATCGCAGCTTGTCCGAGGTTGGCAATTAGGAACACGAGCGGGAACAAAAACGTGAACAATCGCGAAACCGTGATGGACTGATTCATTGTGTCATCTGCGGCTGCGCGGAATTTCACCTGCTGTTCCTTCTCGCGTGTAAATGCCTTGATCACTTTGATACCCGCAAGGTTCTCCTGCAGGACCGTATTCAATGTTGAAAGTTTTTGCTGTACTTTCGTAAACAATGGCTGGCTGATGCTTGCGAAGACAGCGAACAACACCATCGCAACTGGCAGGATCGGCATGGCCGTCCATGCGAGCAACACGTTTGACGAGAACAGAATGATGACTGTGCCGCTCAATAAAATCACAGCGCCCACAAGCTGCAACAAGCCCTGTCCAATAAACAAACGCACCTTCTCCACATCGTCCGTCGCGCGGATCATCAACTGGCCCGTCTGATTTTTGTCGTGATACGCAAAAGATAAACCCTGTATCTTGGCATACAGATCGTTACGAAGGTCATATGCAACCGATTGGGAATTCTTCTCCGCCCAAAAGGCCTGCAGGAATGAGAACAGTCCGCGCAGGAGGGCGAAGACCACAATGGCAACCAGGGCTGTGACCAAAGCCTGCGGCGCGTTATTTAAATCCGCTTCAAGCGTGACCCTGAGCTGGTCCAGCGTTAAAGCGGGTTCATACTTCAAGGCTTCGAGGATCTTCGGCAGCGCCGTGCTGACAAATTGCGCGGGGATCTTGTCCAGCGCCTGCAAAACCTGGTCTGCGAGAAAGCCGCTGGTGACCGCGTCGATCACATTACGGATCATGTGCGGAACTGCCAGTTGTGAGAGCGTGGCAATCACAAGGAAGATATACGGTAAAGCGGCCTGGCGGCCATAGTGTGTCAGGTACTTGATGGCACGGCCAATACCTTTAAAAGAGGTTCGCTCTCCTCGTCCACGGCGGGCACGTGCATTGGGTTGAGTTATGGTTGCTTGCAAGAGAATACTCCTTAATAATAATCAATCTGAAAATAGCATACGGATGTGGAGGAATTATGTTGAAGTGGGGGTGACTTTGCAGAGATTATTTTTTTTCTTCCAATTGTTGGGCCGCTTTGGTCAGAATCTCCAAAGCCTCAACCACCCTGCTGCGTTCTTCCATGTTTATATTGACAGCGAGATCGTCCATCCAGCGATAACGTTCCTCGGTGCCTTGATCGATCAATGCTCTACCCGTATCACTCAAGGTCAATAACTTGGCACGGCGGTCATGCGGATCTTCCTCGCGTTCGAGATAACCTGCCTGCACGAGTTTATCCACCAACTGACTGGCCGCGGCGGCGGTCACGTCGAAACGTTCGCTGATCTCCGAAAGACCGCACGGGCCTTTGTGGTGTAACTGCATGAGAATACTAAATTGCGGCATGGACAATCCCGTGCTTTTGGCGAAATGCGTCCAGCCGCGCATGGAACGATGCATGAATACATCCATCCAGGCGCGCAGGGTTTGGGTGATTTGGACTGGTTTTGTCATAGTTAAGCCTTCTTTTTAGTTAAGCGGTCTTAACTTTATGCCTGAATTTAGTTTTGGTCAAGGGCAACGATATTAGAGGAGTGTAAGAAGATTCGAGTACCTTAAAACTCTCGGGCGGATTCTGGGGGAGTCAGGGTTTTATCCCACTCATCCTGAAGAGTCAAAATTTAATGTAAACAGCCTGATTTCCTGTACAGGTCCACGGGCATACCAAAGGCTTCAAAGACCGGCGCGCCATCCCATTCAGGCGGAAGAGGCAGGCCGAGCACAAAGGCGGCGGTGGCAGCGGTATCCATTATATTAACCTGCGTGGATAATTCGCCTGGGACAATGCCGGGACCACTGATGATCCATGGGATGGTCATATCTTCAGGCAGGTCTGTGCCGTGCGTTGTATCGTGCCCGCCATGATCAGAGGTGACAATAATCATGGTGCTATCGGACATGCCATTAATATATAAGGCTTGCAGGAGCATGCCAAATAATACGTCATCCCTGGCATAAGCCTGCAATTGCTGGCTGGACATCCAGCCATACTCGTGCCCTGCCAGGTCGCCGTCCGGGAAATGCACGAACATGAGATCAAATCCCAACTGTATCTGGCTGATGGCAAGCCGCTCCACGGTGGTTGTATCCTTGATCTTATCCGTCTTATCCACGAATTCAAAAAAATCCGTGCTGGCCGGCTCGGTGACCTGACGCAGTTTTTCCTTGCCAACCACCATGACCGTTCGCATGCCTGCCGCCTGCGCTAGATCAAAAATATCGGTGCCCAGTGCAAATCCATTTTGCGGCACATATTCATTCCAGCGGACGACATGCTTGGCAGGACAGGTGCCCACCAGCATCGAAGCATGCGCAGGCAAAGTCAGGCTCGGCATGATGGTCTGTGCGCTCAAGGTGAACGCGCCGTTCTGCATCAAACCCAGTACATTGACCATATTGGCGGCATTAACGGCATCGGGACGCAAACCGTCAAAGCTGACGATCAAGACACGTTCCGCGCTGGGCAGGGGCGTAAGCGTGAAGGTCGGCAGTGGCTCCTCTGTCGGGGAAGGCGCCGGGGTATTGCCTGGGGTGAGAGTCTCTGTGATGGGAGGGAGGAGGACCGGCGGAGGAACAGAAGCGAACGCACCGCAACCTGGCAGTAAAGTTAAAAAGAGAGTCAAAATCCAAATGCGTCGCATCATTTTCAGGGTCATTCTCCAATTATTTGCAGGGATTTTTTGCATGAGTGGTTTGCATGGGCAGTCCAAAGGCTGCGTAGACCGGGATACCGTCCCAATCATCCTGAAGGGGCAGCTTCAATGCATAAGCCGCCGTGGCAGCGGTATCCGTGGTGGAAATGAGCAGGGTTAATTCAGCGGGAACGACGCCCGGCCCATATGCGATCCAGGGGATACGATAATCTTCGATGACAAGCCCGATATGATTCTTGTCATGACCGCCATGATCGGCAGTCACAATAATCAATGTGGTGTCCAGCAGGTGGTTTTCCTCAAGCGCGATCAGGATTTTACCCAGCGCAGCATCGCCTTCGCGCAGGACTTTCATATATTCGCCGGACATCCAGCCATATTTATGTCCGCGAAGATCGGGGCCGGCAAAGTGAACGAACATCAACCCAAATCCATCCGTAATTTGCGCAACCGCCTCCTTTGCAACGGCAGACTCGCCATAACGGACCTCAAAAACATCGGTTGTTTCAGGCTCAGCCATTTGCCGAAGTTTATCCTTGCTGACGATCATCACGGTTCTCAAACCTGCTGCGTGCGCCAGGTCGAATATATCCACGCCTTTGGAATATCCCATGTAGGCAAAATATTTGTCGTAGATCACGCCATGTTTGTCCATGCACAATCCTGAAAGCATGGAGGCATGGCTGGGCGAGGTGGCGGGATAGTCAATGGTGACCGCAAATGTGAACGAGTAGGCGCCATTCCCGGCCAGTTTGAGTAAATTGGGCATCGGCGCTGCCCCTATTGCATCGGGCCGCATGCCGTCATAGCTAATGATCAAAACCCGCTCAATATCTGGCTCGGATGGCGTTGAGGTAAATATTGCAATTGGGGTGGAAGTATCGGTTGGAAGGAGAGTCGCCGTTGGCGGCGGGGTCAATGTGGCAGTGGCGGTTTCGGTTGGAAGGTAAGTGGAAGTTACGACAAGCGCAGGCGCGAGCGAACTCCCCCACAGATTGGGGTTTGGCATACATGCCGTTAAAAATAAAACCACCGATAAAACAAGGGAGCGTTTCAGGATTATTTCTCCAACATCGGCATTTTTAACCCGTGACGTTTTGCCGCCTCAATGGCGATTTCATACCCCGCATCAGCGTGTCGAACCACGCCCATGCCTGGATCTGTTGTCAGGACTCTTTCCAATCTGCGAGCCGCTTCGGGTGTGCCATCCGCAACAATGACCTGCCCCGCATGCTGACTATAACCCATGCCCACGCCGCCGCCATGATGGAACGAGACCCAGGTTGCGCCGCCAACTGCATTGATCAGCGCGTTTAGAATGGCCCAATCAGAGATCGCATCGGAGCCGTCTTTCATGGCCTCGGTTTCCCGATTCGGCGAAGCGACAGAACCCGAATCAAGATGATCGCGTCCGATGACGATGGGCGCTTTCACTTTTCCACTCGCCACCAGCTCATTGAACATCAAGCCCGCTTTGGCACGTTCCCCATACCCGAGCCAGCAGATGCGCGAGGGCAGACCTTGAAATGGAACCTTCTCGCGCGCCATTTTCAGCCAGCGATGCAAATGTGCGTCTTCAGGGAAGAGTTCCATGATGGCTTTGTCGGTGGTGTAAATATCCTCCTTGTCACCGGAAAGCGCCACCCAGCGGAACGGTCCCTTGCCCTCGCAAAACAGCGGACGAATATAAGCAGGTACAAAACCGGGGAATTCAAAGGCATCGCTCACGCCATTGTTGAATGCCTGCTGACGCAAATTATTGCCGTAATCAAAAACTTCCGCGCCCGCGCGTTGAAATGCGAGCATGGCTTTCACATGCGTAGACATGGAATCCATGGCCATTTTTTTATATTTTTCGGGATCAGAGGCTCGCAATTGATTTGCGGCAATGATCGACAAACCAGACGGCACATAGAACAAGGCTTCATGCGCGGAGGTCTGGTCGGTAACCACGTCAGGAATCACGCCGCGTGCGGCAAGCTCGGAATACACATCTGCCGCATTGCCGATCAGACCGATGGAGCGCGGAGCTTTATTTTTAACAGATTCTTCCACAAGGGTCATGGCTTCCTCGAGGTTATCCACAACCATATCCACATAGCCGATGGCGCGGCGGCGTTCGGCGTGTTCAGGATCGACTTCGACGATCAAGCCCACGCCTTCGTTCATGGTGATGGACAGAGGCTGGGCACCGCCCATCCCGCCCAGGCCTGCGGTGAGCACAAATTTTCCCTTAAGTGAGCCCCAACCTTTGAGTTTGGCGAGTGCGCCGAAGGTTTCGTATGTCCCTTGCAAGATGCCCTGTGTGCCGATATAGATCCACGAGCCGGCGGTCATCTGTCCGTACATGATGAGTCCCTTTTTATCGAGCTCATCGAATTTCTCCCAGGTTGCCCAATGTGGAACAATATTAGAGTTTGCGATTAATACTTTCGGGGCATCCTTGTGGCTTTTGAAAACCACGACTGGTTTTCCAGATTGCACGAGCAGAGTTTCATCCTCCTCGAGATTCTTGAGTGATTCGAGAATCGCATCGAAGGATTCCCAGTTGCGGGCGGCCTTGCCGCGTCCACCGTAGACAACCAGGTCTTCCGGTTTTTCGGCTACTTCAGGATCAAGGTTATTTTGGATCATACGATAGGCGGCTTCGCTGAGCCAGTTCTTGCAGGTCAGTTGTGTGCCGCGCGGCGCACGGATTACGCGAGAGGCGGACATGATTTACACTTCCTTTTGAGTATCTTATTCAATATCGATTGCAATGGTTGCGAGCATTCCATCAAATTCGGGCAGGGTGGTTTCGGTAAAACCATTCTCTGTTGTGAATGTGATTACCAGCGTGCCGGTCTTGAGGTTGAAGAGCGCCATTTTTTGGTACAGGGTAACTTGTGCGCCGGAGGCATTAAAGCCTCCCACTTCTGATTTGATGACGCCATAAGGCACGCCGCTTGGAGGAATGACGATTTCCACGGAAGAGACGGTCAACCCCTCCATGATGGAGGGTAAATTATCGGCGAAGGCGGTTAAATCATCCTCGGTATCAAATGAAATGGCGGTCCCCTGATCCCAGATAAGGGTCATATTGGTGACGATCTCATTTTTGATATGACCCTCCTGAACATCCAAAGCCAGCAAGCGGAATGTAGTTGGATCCTGGTCTTGAATGCTCATCAGTGACGATTGAATATGAGGGCCTGAAGCTTGCGGAAGAAGCCAGGCCTCGTAATATTCCTTTTCATTGACACGAACCGCCAGCCAGTTTGCGGGAACAGTGATCTCATATCCGGCATTTTCATCCACAAAAAGGGTAGAGCCATTATCCTGTTTAACGAGGGTACTGCCCGATAAGACGGGCTGCGGCATGGGCGTCACGGTTGGGGGCGGCAGGGTGGGCAGGAGCGTAGGCGTGACAGTGGGCACTGCGAGAGCGGTTAATTCCAGCGCGGAGCTGACTGTCTCAGCGACCATGATATCCAGCCGGGTATCAGCTGTCGGCGTGGGATTGGAAGCGGTTTGTATCCCCGGCACAACACATGCCAGGGCAGTTGTCAAAAGGAACAGTGCGGCAAACAATGCACGTCGGGTATTCATGGTTTCCATCCTTCTTTATGAAATGAAAAAGCCTCTCGGCTATTATAGCCGAGAGACTTTATTGAGTTGAAGTATTTTATACGGAAACTTGTTTCTTTATGACCATATCGGAAAAGTTCGTGCCTTTCAGTTTCCTGACCAGATCCTCCTGCGCGTCACACCAGACGGGGCGTAAAGGACAGTCATCATCAAAGGAGCATGAGCTTGATTCGCCGACACATTCATTGAGTTGAATGGGGCCATCTATGGCTTCGATCACTTCCAATAGCGTGATCTCTTTTGGAGTACGCGCAAGGGTCACGCCGCCGCGCGCTCCGCGTGAAGTATGCAAAAGCCCTGCAATGGATAATTGCGAAACGATCTTGGCGAGGAAGGATGGCGGAATGCGTTGTTCCTCCGCAATCATACTCGTTGCTGTGCGCTGATCGCCGTTGCGGGCGAGATAAAGGACAGCGCGAACGGCATAATCTGCCTGACGGGTGATCTGCATACGTACCTCACTTTAAGTAGGTAAAACTTACCAACAATCACGATTTTATTGTGAAATCAATTTCAAAGCAAGTGATAGAGGTCACGGTTGAATTATGACCTTTTACTCTGAATTATGAGAGGACATTCTCTCGTATAACAGGTTGGGGACGCCATTAAAAACACGACCCCATGCCAACAAATAGCATGGGGTCGTGTTACGGCCTTCTGTTATCTAGTGAGGGTTAAGTTTCCCGCACCCATTTCAACGGCAAAGGTAAGTGTTGGACCTTCGCCTTCCTGTTTATAGACTCTCCCGCTTTGACTCCAGCCCGGGCCTGCGCTGATATTCGATATGCCGCTCTCCACCCTGATCACCGCATTCACGCCCTCGGGCACGATGATGATCAGGTTGCTTAAACCGGTTCCAATTTTAATCGAGGCATCTCTTTGCAATGTGCCTGAAAAATCAAGGGTGTAATCGCCTGCACCGGACGAAAAATCAAAGAGGCTGAAATTTGCATTGGCGAGACCTTCCATTTTTACATCAGACGCACCGGTTGAATAACTGAAAACAGACATCTCAACTGGATTGGGTGCGGAGAATGCAAGTTTCACATCCGCCGCGCCATCTTTAATGTTCAGGTTGGTGAGTGCGAGTCCGCCAAATTCAAAGGTTCCGTCATACGCTCCCGCTTCGATGCTCAAGTTCATGGGCTGAGCGCCAAGTTTGAAATCCCATTTGTTCTTGAGGTTATCAAAGATGGGAAGGGTGGCAACACTCAGATCCCCCATTTTGACCTGAATATCGCCGCCATCTGTCACAGATTTCGGCTTGAATTCTGCATAATTGTAGGTGGCCGTCCCATCCAGGAGTTGACTTGCCCCGGGCGACAGTTTCATCTCACCCGCGCCAAATGAAAACTTCAAATTTACACTGTCCGCTTTGGGGTATGGCAGGTTGATATCTTCCACAACTTCGGGGATTGGCTGTGCTCTTTTGGGCAGGTTAATATTGAATCCACAAGCCAGTGTGGCTAACGCGAGTACCGTGATAAAAATTATAAGTTTACGTAACATGGAAAAAACCTCCTAAGGGTATTTTACCTGAAGAGGTATACGAGATAAATTCAAACTGGTTGCATGGGTAATATTGGCCTTATTCACCCTCAAGAACGGAACAACCAGAGCCAGAGCATTGAATAATGAGATATAGCTACTGTCCCTTTGATGAAACCGATTTTCTTATTACATGGCATATTAAATGGAGATTATATTGTTTCAATTTCCTTAAGGTAATAATTTAGAATGTCCTGAGCATTAACCAACTCGAATTTCCATTTATTTCCAGGTGTTGAGTTTGTCGTTATCTTTAGATTTACAAATGCTCTATTCACTGCTGGAAAAAAATAGGCTTTTTCTATCTCTGTCATTTTTTCATATACCCCAACTTTATCTCTATTTTTATAAGCGGTCCCTAATCGGTTTTTGAACGTCTTCAACATTTCTTGAGCTTGACTTTTATCTTCAGGGGAACTCCGGGGTTGTTGAAGAAAATCCAGCAAATTCTGAATCTCTTGAATAAATTTTTGCAATTCATTGATACATTCTTGTTTATCCATATATTTATCCTTTTATTTATACCCTTCCAATATTTTCTCGCGTCTCGAAGTCTTATCAACTTATGGTCTTGATACGGTCTCGCAAAATACGCTCGACTTACTCGACTACTGGTATCCCATTTTCACTGCTCCCTATTCACTACTCACGACTCACATTTCACTTTTCACCCTTCTTCAACGCCGCATCCAAAGCCTGATCCAGTGAGCGGACTTCGATGATCTCAATTCCTTTCGGATATTGCTCGCCCTTACGGATTGCTTTGGGGACGATCGCAATTTTGAAACCCAGCTTTTGCGCTTCCCGCAAGCGCGCCACCATTTGTCCGGGCATGCGCAGCTCTCCCGCCAAGCCGATCTCACCGAT
>CAZEGE010000063.1:0-5865 GCA_964511765.1 uncultured Anaerolinea sp. | reverse complement strand
GCGCCACCATTTGTCCGGGCATGCGCAGCTCTCCCGCCAAGCCGATCTCACCGATTAACACCGCTTCAGCGCGCAGGGGGACATCCTTCCATGAAGAAGCGATGGCGGCGGCAATGGCCAGATCTGCAGCGGGTTCGTCAATTTGAATGCCGCCGACCACATTTACGAAGACATCGTGTTCCGCAAGTTTCAATCCAACCCGGCGGGTGAGTACCGCTGTAATCAACAACAAACGGTTGAAGTCCACACCGTTGGGAGTCCGGCGCGCATTGCCAAATTGGGTTGGGGATGTCAGACCCTGGATTTCAACCAGGATGGGACGCGTCCCTTCCATGGTCACTGCAACGGCAGAGCCGGCCGCATTGATCAACCTCTCCGCCAGGAATGCCTCGGATGGATTCGTCACCTCCACCAGTCCACCCTCGCGCATTTCAAATACGCCCACTTCAGCCGTCGCACCAAAACGATTCTTCACCGAGCGCAATAAACGATACGCCTGAAAACGATCCCCTTCCAAATATAAAACCGTATCCACGATATGCTCGAGCACGCGGGGACCCGCAATCGCGCCATCCTTGGTCACATGCCCGATCATGAACACAGAAATACCCGAGGACTTCGCCAACTCACGCAATTGAGAAGCACACTCGCGTACCTGCGAGACCGATCCCGCCGAGGAATCAAGGTCGGATAAATAAACGGTTTGGATCGAGTCGACAATCAACAGGTCGGGTTTTGATTCGCGGACGTGGTTCAGAATCACTTCGAGATTCGTCTCAGTCACCAGCAAAAGATTCGCTGGTAATTCGCTCCTGCCATTCAACAAACGCACCGCACGCATCTTGATCTGTCGTTCCGATTCCTCACCGGAAACATACAAAACGCGCTGGCCCTTTGCCATCTCCATCGCCATTTGCAGCATCAACGTGGATTTGCCAATACCAGGGTCGCCGCCAATGAGAACGATGGAGCCAAGCACGATGCCGCCGCCGAGGACTCGCGCAAACTCGCCGATCGGCAGATGGACTCGATCTTCCGCTTCACCCCCGACATCAGAAATGGGACGCGGTTGCGAGCGGCCGGTCAATCCCCGCACATTCCCCGCTCCCTTCGCAAGCGGCTCCTCGTGGACAACTTCCTCCACCATGCTGTTGAACGATCCGCACTGCGGGCACTTGCCCATATAAGAGGCGGCTGCGCGCCCGCATTCCTGACAGACAAATCGTGTGTGGGTTTTTGCCATATTCATAAACTCCCGTGAGGTATGGCGAGTATAACAGAATTTTTGTTCTGTTTTTATGCATCCATTATCGCGCTTGGGAACCCGCACATCTGGCGGAGAGTAGGGTCGGTTGTGTTCGTCTGCCGTATCGAGGCCCCGGACCTGGCCGCCCAGCGGATTACTTACTTTTGTTACGAATAATACCAATTGAAAATCTTGTTATACAGCGACAGCAAAATCTTTTTGATTGGCCCAAACTCCAGCGCGCGCTTCCCAAGCGAAACGCGTCCCTTCCCTGTATCGCTCCCCAATTCACCACGCAAATATCCCAGCGTATTGGACATATTCATCGCCAGCGGGTCTGAGACCATCAGCCGCAACAAACCCGCATCGTTCATGCGTTTGTCCAATTGGCGGACCTGCCCCATGGGTTTGTCCATGTCAAAGGGCAGGAATCCCTGGAGCGTGGATTTGTACGCTGTGAACTGCCAGTGTGACGCGCCCGCCAGCGCGGTCACGCCTTTGTATTGGATTCGCCAGTCTTTCGTCTCGGCATACACTTGGCGATTCTCTTCTTCGGTTTGTCCGAGCGAGAGATTGAATTCAAGGAAGGTTTCCCACGGGATGAATTGTCCTTCTTCGAGTTTGGCGTTGTCACGCGCCCACTTGAGCGTGGACTCGTAAAATTCAGGCGGTGTGCGGAAGGGACGCGCGGTCACCATGCCGACATTTGGAAAGGTTTCGAGAATTTCCACAGAACGGGGGAGCCAGTTCGGAGAAAATAAGACATCGGCATCGGTGTATGCAATGATCTCACCGGGCGCGCCCGCCAGCATCACATTCCATGCGCCGCCTTTGCCCATGTTTTTCTCTGAGAAAATCAAATATTGGATTCGCCCATCTTCCTTTTCTTTCACGAGGAAGTCACATACTTCGGCGCACGAGCCATTATCGAAGACCATCAAATCGAACGGCAAGCCCGCCTCCCTGCGCATGGATGCGAGCGAGACTTTCAAAACGTCGAGGGTCTCAGCATAAAATCCGCTCAGGAAGGGGATGTAATTGAGCAACGCAACCGTGATCCGCGCAGGGCGGGCTACGTCTTTGACGAACTTGGCGGGGTTTTGACCTTTACGCATATCGGTATCAAGTTCCAGGTTTCAGGTATCAAGTTTGGGAATCGGGATTCGTTATTCAGGAGTTGTAAACGATTCCCGATTATCGATTCCCGAATATCTTCTTTATTCGCTTCTTCCATCTTTTCGGACGGGCGATATTCTCAATCATGTTCCCAGGTAAAAAGAAAAAGACGGCACGTAGAAATAATTCCACGCCGCGCATAAACCGCAGGGATGTCATCTTCGGGCGCGCAAGTTTACCATTCGTTAATTGGTGAGTCGCATCTAAAATTGTATAACGGACTACCGCTTCTCCACCTGCAAGGCGGATATTCTCATTCGTTTCGGGGTGCTCGTAATGCGGTTTACTTTCGGACAGATGGCTGTAATCATGGTTCTGATGCACGATCATGATGGACGGCGTGCAGTCAATTACAGCCCAACCTTCCTTGTGGGCTTTGTATATCATCCAGTTATCCCAGCCTGCGCGGCCAATGGCGAAATTGGGGATGTCGGTATAGCAGGATTTTGGGAAGAGGAAATAATCGCTTCCTGTGGGACGGTGAAGTTGGTCTTGCATTCTGACAGTTTCTACAAGCTGACGCTGCCACCCTGCAGCGAAATCGAGCGGAGCCGATATATCCAAATCCCATCGTTGACTCAGCAAAACAATTTTATCTTTCAACCTCATCGCTTGTTTGGCCGCTTCGACAAAATCGGGCATGAGGATCATATCCGCATTGATGATGCAGAGCAAGTCACTGGTACTGTTTTCTCTTGCGAGTTGAAACATGGACGAGATCAGCGGCGTGCCAGATTCATTGCGTACAACATTGGGAATATGCTTCACACCAAGTTCGCGCGCCGCTTCGACGAGACCTGTCTCTTCGCCGAGCAGGATGACTTCGACATCAGGAAGCAGAGTCCATGATTTGATCGCATTGCGTTGAATCATCGCAATGTGCGGATTGATGAAGGGTTTGGGGGCAGAGAATAAAGTAATTAATGGCATAAGATTTGTTAATGTCAGCCTGAGAGTGGTGAAGGGTTTCTATTTCTGTAAAAGAGACTCTTCGGTCGCAATAAACGCTCCCTCAGAACGACATTTTTCTATTTTTTCTTCAATGCTCTCTTATCAATATCTTTAAGCGTTTTATGCTGCACACCCGCGTTGATTTCCATCAACCTGGGTTCGTCGTGGACCAAATCAAGCACATCCTTCCATGAAAAGTCATCACGGCCATCAAAGCGGCTGTAAACCTGGCGCATAAATTCAAGATCTTCGGGGGTATCCACTGTCCAGCGATAGTCGCCAAAGTCGGCGGTGTGATGGAGCAGGGCGATGTTGAATCCGCGCGAGGAAACACCAGTTTGCAATTGACGGTTGATATTTGACAGCTGGACACCTTCGTAGAAATAAGGCATGGCGTGCTCGCGATGCTGCGGTTCTTTGGCTTCCTTCCATGCCTGCCCTAAAACCTTGAAGGTGCAGGCTTCGACATCCAGGCCAATGGGATAGGTTCGACTCCATGGAGGTGGAAGGCGGTTGCAAACAAAATCATATTCATCCTCGAGCAAGGTATTCACCACGTTATCGATTAATTCAGGATCAATCACGGGACAATCAGCAGTAATGCGGACAACCACATCCGCTTTGGTTTGTTTCGCGGCTTGATAGTAACGATCCAATACGTCAAATTGACTGCCGCGTGTGCAGGGGATGCCGCTAAAGTCGCAGTACTCCGCTACGGGGTCATCTGATGCGTCTGTCGTCGTGGCAAAGATGACTTCGCGCAGAGTCTGCGCTCGCGAGGCGCGCGTGAAGACGCGAGTCAACATGGGCTGACCTGCGATGTCTGCGAGGATCTTCCCAGGCAGGCGCGAGGAACTCATCCGTCCCTGGATAATGGCGACGACGCGCGGTTTCATGAAGTGGATTTGGGAGTCTCTTCGGGCGCGGGCGGTTCCTTCTTTTCCACGGCAACGGCTTTGACTTTGTGCTGTTCGAGGCTGGATTCCAGTTCAACAATATTCTTGCGATGACGTGAGTTGGCGAGACTGCTTTTGATGCGGCCGGGTGTCATGACCAGAATGCCGATGAGGAGGCCGACGCCAAGACCGATCAACACGAACAGGGCCAGCGAACTTTCCACTTCATAGCCAAAAAAGTTGGCAGTGATCAGGGTGGGATTTTGCAGGGCAAAGATCGCGGCTAAGATAGCCAGAACCAACGCGAAGATGAGGGTGATTACCATAATTTTCTCCTTTGGGTGAGGCTTACACTTCTATTCTACGCCGTTTGCGCCTCGGAAGGGATTGGCAAGGGAGTGACAAATCCCTTCGCGCGGAATTTTTCGACATATTTGCGTACCATCCAGTAATCAAGGTCAACTTGTTCGGCGATTTCAAAAACGGAAAGTTCGCCTTCGAAGAGCATCATGATCTTTTCGATGGCGCGGTTGAGCGCCCAGTTCTCGCGCCAATCCACCCACAGGCCGTTGCCGCTGAGAAAAACGGGACCCCGAAAAGTGCGCCTGGGAATGTAGTTGCTGGCATAGATGCGGATGATCTCTTCGGCAGTACCCGCCGCGCCGAGGAGCATGTCTTCGTGGATGATGTCGAGATTGTCGTCGGTGGTGTGATATTCGTCGTATGGAAAACGATTGATGGAAATGCACGGCACGTTGACGCCGGGTCCGTTGATGACGCGTTCGTCGTTGGCGGGCGCAGCGGCGAAATCGCGTTCATCGTGAGGCGTATCGCGTAAGACGTAATTCGTAATGCGATCCAGCAGGTGAGTGTGTTGTCTTGTGTGATGCCATGCGATTTGGTTTTGATTGCCCGTCATCTCCATGAAGATTCCGCCGCGCAGGTTCGGGATGAGCGACTCGTTGTGTGCAAGCCAGGCAATGGTGCCGATGGTCTCGGGTCCAAACCAAAAGCGGACGCTCATCGAGCCGGCGGGCAGCGGATTCTCCGCGAGTCGCCGCGCCAATTCAATGGTGGTGACTACGCCCGCGCCATCGTCATTGGCTTGCATGGGATGACAGGTATGCGCCTGCACAATGAACTCGCCTGCCTCGGGATTTGCTCCGCCCTCGGGGTGAAGGACCGCAGTCGCGATTTTGAATCCCTGTGCAGGATCGGTGATGAATTCGGATTTGATGACCGCATGATATTTCTTATCGTGCGGAAGTTTGTCGAAGGTGTTTTTCGGCAGGCAGAATCCCCAATCGCGTTCGTAGTATTTGAAAACCCACGGAACGGTATGCGGACGTTTCTCATTGAAAAATAAATGCGGCTGGAGTTCGTCAAACGAAAGCGTTTTATCAACGGGCAACGAATACGAAACAATGTGCAGCGGATTGTCCTTGAAGTCCACGATCCGTTCGCCGTCTTCTGTTTCGAGATACGCTTCATGGACTACATATCGCTCAGGCACTTTCCACGTCCAGACGGGAGTCAGCGGCGCGTAGGTCTCGATGGTATAGTTCGATGAGTCGGGCATGTACGAGCCGACGATCT
>CAZEGE010000062.1:0-19481 GCA_964511765.1 uncultured Anaerolinea sp. | reverse complement strand
TCTACGCGATCGCAGCTTTGGCAGGGCTGCTGGTTGCGGTTCAGGCAATTTATAAAGCGCGCTCCATTACTCAATTAATGGCTGTGGCGATACTGGTTAATTTTGCCCTGGTTCCTTATGCATTGTTTTATGATTACCCATCCCTGGTCTTGGCTTTATTCCTTGTCAATGCTGAACTGTCAAAAAAAACCCCACTGGTTTGGATACAAAGGCTTATGAATGGACTGATCTTGTGCAGCTTGTTCATTGGAAATAATATTGCCTACCGCTATTGGATCGTCGTCCTCCTTTTGTTTTTTGCAGGAGTAAGTAAGCTTGTTGCGGCAGGCGGAAAAGTGGATGCGTAAGTAAGTGATTATCTTTTGCTGAAAATCAACACATCGTCCGAGCGGAAAACCGCCTGGATTTGAACCGAATTTTCGAGCTCCAGAATCAGCCCACGGTTTAAGTCCGAGGCGTCTGTCAGAGTGCAGTTTGTTGTGGGTGAGTTGAGCGATAAGTAGAGATAGTCAAAATTTGAGCCGAAGTGATCCGCTTCCTGAATCAGGCAATCCAGCCCTTTTTTGCTGCAGGCCTGTAAATTTTGTATATAACCGGCGTATTCGCCAAAATTTTGCCCTTGCAACCATTCATTCCCCTGCAAAGTTGCGAGGCTTTGTCTGTTTGTCAGCGCCGGAAACCATTCGCTGGTGGAGTCGCAAAACCCGCTTGGCTCGCCTGTGATTACGAGGAATTTACTTTCTTTAGGTGTGTTATTGGCAACCCATTGCATGGCGTCCCGCCCGGCTATTGAAACATGCATTTCGGAAAGTTGGAATCCGTAATAAACCGAATTACTTAGCAGATATGGAATTAATACAATAAAGAAGAACGCCAGACTGGGGCGAATCCTTGAATTTATTTTCCTGCTGCTTTCCTGGATAATTGTGATCGCGGGGATAAGGATTTCAGCAATGAAAAGGCCTGCCGCCATCGCCAGTGGAATATTTGCGATGGTGTGGGCGCTGCGCGGTTGGGATAAATAGACGACGATTAACATGCCGGGGATGAAGAATATTCTTTTAGCGACCAGGGTCGCCATCCCTAAAATGCTTATTACTCCCAGCAAATCAAGATAAGGCTCTTCTGTGACAAAATCAATATTTATTAATCTTAAGATTGACCAAATTGAGTGAAAGCCGGCCTGGCTGGCTGAAATTAAAGGCGCAAACCCATGCTGGTAAATGACCCAACCGTACCAGGGTATGGAGAGAACGAATACGCCAAGCGCAATCAGGATGCCATTTAAAAATCCCTTTTGTGAACGGGATTTCATTGCCCAGATGTATATTGCGATTGCAATAGTATACACGGGCGCTTCCGTGTGGCTTAGTGCCGCCAGACTGCTGAAAATTATCGCTCCCCAAATATCTTTTTTGCTCCCTTTTGCGAAAACGCGGTAGCTATGTGTAAGTGCGAGCAGCATAAAAAATGCGCCCAGGGCGCGCGTCAACCCGCCGCCCATGGAAAACCAGGCGGTCGTGTGCGGAATCAAAGAGAACACCAATGTTGAAATTGCGCTTTGTAATTTATCCCCCAAAATCTCCCTGGCGAGAAAATAAAAGGCGGGAATACAAAATGCATTGATGATGCCCGGCAGCCATTGGATCACGGGGAGCGGCGAGGCGAGGTTGAACAGGTCGCTAAGGACAGCGCCCAGATATAATCCCAAGGGAGGATAAACAAAGGGAATGTTTAAGTTATTATAGGTCGTATAAAGCGGAGGAATATAATGATTGGCTTGCAGGTTCTGGATCATGGTGTAAAACATGCCCCCATCGTTGATCGGAAAACCCGCCATCCAGGCCGGCATGATGCGAAACCATGCTCCCAATACGATGGCCGTAAACAGGATGAGCAAACCTGCGTCGTCGGCGTTTAATTTTTGTTTTTCCATATTTATTTCGTAAAATTCTTCTGCCATTCAAATAATTTGTTCAACGCCTCGATGGGCGAGAGTGAGTTCACATCCAATTCCCTTAATTCATCCAACAGGGGGCTGGTTTCAGGAAATAATGCGGCTTGTTGTGCGGCATGTGGATTGATTTTTACGGCCCGTCCCGAAGTCTTTTCGAGCTCAGCCAGGATTTCGTTGGCGCGTTGCACGACCGGCCCTGGCAGGCCGGCCAATTGCGCCACGTGAATACCGTAGGATCGGTCTGCGCCGCCTGCGATGATCTTATGCAGGAAGACGACCTTATTATCCGCTTCACTGACGGCCACGTTGTAATTACGGATGCCGGGCAGTAAATCTGCGAGTTGTGTGAGTTCGTGATAATGCGTGGCAAACAAGGTCTTCGCGCGCAGGTGCGGATGATTGTGAATGTATTCGATGATGCCCCAGGCAATCGATAGCCCGTCATACGTGGATGTGCCGCGCCCGATCTCGTCCAGGATCAATAAAGAGCGCGAGCTGGCGTGATGTAAAATATTCGCGGCTTCCACCATCTCCACCATGAACGTGGATTGCCCCGCGTGAATTTCATCCTGCGCGCCGATGCGGGTGAAGATGCGGTCTACGAGGCCGATCCTTGCGCTTGCGGCCGGCACGAACGAACCCATCTGTGCCATCAGCACGATCAGCGCTGCCTGCCGCAAATAGGTGGATTTACCGGACATGTTTGGGCCCGTGATGATGCGGATAATCTCACCTTTTTCGAAAATGACGTCATTGGGAATATATCGATCTGACTTTAGTAATTGTTCCACCACGGGGTGACGCCCTTCGTGGATCTCCAATTCGCTTCCTTCATGGACCTCAGGCCTGGTATAGCCTCCGAGAGCTGCTGCCTCACCCAAAGCGGACAGTACGTCCAGCTCCGCGAGCACCCTGGCAGTGGACAGAATCTTATGAGCGGCTTTTGCCAGTTCGGCACAGATTTCCTTGAATAATCTTAACTCGATTTCGCGGATGCGTTCTTCGGCATTCAGCACCAGCGTTTCGTATTCCTTCATTTCTGGTGTGATGAAGCGCTCGGCATTGACCAGGGTCTGTTTGCGGATGTAGGACTCAGGCGCTTTGTCTGCTGCGCCGCGCGAAATTTCGATGTAATAACCGAAGACTTTGTTGTAGCCCACTTTGAGGGTCTTGATGCCTGTTTTTCCTCTTTCAACAGCCTCAAGGTTTGCGATCCAATCCCGCGCATGTTTGGATGCCTCGATGACCGAATCCAGTTCCTGCGAATAGCCTGCGCGGATGATGCCGGTGTTTTGCAATGTGGCAGGCGGGTCGTCATCTATGGCATTTTGTAATAGCGATAATTGCTCCTCGCACACAGACCATTGACCAGTGAGCGTGGACGACATCGTGCCCGTAGGGTATTGACGGCTGACGACTTCTTTGACAATTGGCAATTGTTGCAGCGTCGCCCGCATTGCCACCAAATCACGCGGCTGCGCCTGGCCTGCGATCACACGGTTGACCAGGCGTTCCAGGTCTGCCAGGGGTTTCAAGGTCTCACGGACTTCAGCACGGATCATGCCATGCTGGACAAAATACTCCACGCCATTCTGCCTGGTTTGAATTTTTTCAACGTGTAATAGAGGCTGGCTGACCCATTGATGGATGAGTCTTTTGCCCATGGGCGTAACCGTGTAATCGAGTGTGCCGAGCAATGAGCCTTTGCGTTCACCGCGCAGGGCTTGCCCTGAGCCTGGTCGAAGGGTCTCTTCCAATTCGAGATTGCGGCGGGTGGATGCATCCAGGGTCATAAATTCACTCAGGCTGTAGGATCGCAATGAATTGAGCAGGTTCAAGGCATCGGGTTGGGTCTCTTTGAGATACAGCACGATCGCACCCGCCGCGCAGACGGAAGGACTGTTCGGCTTTAATCCAAACCCATCCAATGTGGACGACTTGAATTGCGCCAGCAAGGTTTCATGGCACTTGCCCGCTTCGAATTTCCAGGCGGGTAGTGGGGTCAGGTGACCTGTGATGCCTTCGGGCAGAATTTGGTTGTCGGGATAAATGATTTCGGCGGGATGCAGCCTTGTCAACTCGGCCCGTAAGGCTTCGAGCGGAAGCTCGGTGACGGCGAATTCTCCAGTGGTGACATCTGTATAGGAAACAGAAGCTCCCTTCTGGGAAAATACAGTTGTCCCGCCGGAAGAGGCGGGCGAGTCCAGCAGGACAGAGGCAAGGTAATTGTTTGCATCCCCGGGCAGGAGCCCTGGTTCGGTCACCGTCCCCGGCGTGACCACGCGGACGACTTTTCGTGGAAAAATTCCCTTGGCGGGCTGGTCCCCAACTTGTTCGCAGATCGCAACATGATAGCCTTTTTCGATCAGGCGCGCCAGATAATTTTCAACCGCATGATAAGGAATACCCGCCAGCGGCACGCGCATACCGTTGCCGATGGGACGCGAGGTCAGGACGATATCGAGTTCGCGGGCCGTGATCTCGGCGTCTTCATCGAAGGTTTCGTAAAAATCGCCGAGCCGAAAAAAGACGATCGCAGCGGGGTATTCACGTTTGATATCCAGGTATTGCTGGCGGACGGGGGTGACATCATCATTGGGCATGCCCTGATTTTACTATGACGGATGGAGTTGGGCTATAATTTCGTGTCGTTGCAAGACAATGCTTTTTCGCCAAAGCAGCCTCCCGTATCAGCGGGATATGGAACACAACTCAAATAGCAATAAAGGAATTACTTATGTATAAACTGGTTCTCGTCCGTCATGGACAAAGCACATGGAATCTTGAAAACCGTTTTACGGGCTGGACGGATGTCGACCTGAGTGAATTGGGTCGGGCAGAAGCAATTGAAGCTGGCAATTTACTGCGCGAAGGCGGATATGATTTTGATATTGCCTATACATCCGTTTTGAAACGCGCCATCAAAACATTGGGGATCATTCAGGATGTAATGGACCTCAACTGGATTCCAGTTGTTCGCGCATGGCAGTTGAATGAAAGGCATTACGGTTCCTTGCAGGGCTTGAATAAAGCCGAGACCGCTGAAAAGTTTGGCGAAGCCCAGGTGAAGATCTGGCGGCGTTCCTACGACATCCCGCCTCCCGCTTTGGACCTGAGCGATGAACGTCACCCAAAATTCGACCGGCGTTACGCTTCGCTGCCTCCCGAACAACTGCCGGCCACCGAGTCACTTAAGATCACGCTGGAGCGAGTCCTGCCTTATTGGCATTCCACGCTTGTGCCCGAGATCAAACCAGGCACACGCGTTCTCATCGTCGCACATGGAAATTCAATCCGTGCCTTGGTGAAATATCTCGATCATATTTCCGAAGCCGACATTACCGAATTGAATATCCCGACTGGTTTACCGCTTGTCTATGAATTGGACAAGGAACTCAAACCGATAAGGCATTATTATCTGGGCGACCCTGAGGAGGCGGCGAAGAAGGCCGCGGCGGTTGCGAATCAGGGCATGGCGAGGTAATACTTAAAAGTATGAAGCACTTGCGTAAAATCCTTGTTGCTCTTTTCCTCATTTTATTTTGGGGAGTGATTTGGAAGTATTGCGAAGATAATTTTGGCTCAAAGGTGCGTTTGTTTGTCGATGTTTGGGATTTACGCACCTATTACAATAATGGGAAATGGTTCCCCGCAGTGCTGCAGCCCTATGTGGATGTTCCGAGTGAATATCCACAGGTGGCAACATATTTATTTGGATGGGTTCATTGGTTTGGTATGGATCAACCCCGTCCAGGTTTGGCAAGAGAAATCTACTTTAGAGCATTTAGGTTGATCATGCTTCTGACTGGCTATGCCACCTTCCTTCTATTGGAACACATGAAGGAAAGGAAGAAATGGATTCCACTCCTTCTGTTTTTGCCCGGTCCATTGTATTTTGTATTCAATCGTTATGATATTTTGCCTGCCTTTCTGTGCTTGCTGGCGTTCTTCTTCATTAAACGATTGAACTGGCCTATCGCAGCATTTCTTCTGGCTGTTGCCACCATGACGAAATGGTATGCTATATTGTTAATGCCTTCATTTGTGGCGTATGCTTGGTTTGTTGACAAAAAAATACCCTGGAAGTCCGTGGTCGTATTCGCGCTGACAATTATCTTGATTGCCCTACCCACTTATATTACAGGAGGGGTTGATGGTCTTTTGCTTCCCTACCAATTCCACATGAACCGTGCTTCTGAGGCAGCTTCCCTGCCGAGTCTGGTAGTGTCAGGCTTTCCAGTGGAGCCTATCATTGCCAAGATAGTGATATGGGTATTTTTTGGCTTGCAGCTGCTTGCATCTGCCGTATCCTTAATGTTTCGGATCGACTCCATTGAGGGCCTTGCGAGTTGGTGGATCCTGTGCGTGGGTGGCTTCGTTCTTTTTTCGCGAATATATTCCCCCCAGTGGATCTTGTGGGTATTGCCAATGCTCTTACTTGAGGTTGAAGATGCTTTTGACGTAGGATTGATAATTCTCTATGGTACCCTGACATATATTGGATTTCCGCTCGTTTATGATGGGATGAGATCCGCCATGCTCTTTGTGCATCTTTCCAATCTGGCATTATTATTTACACTCATGCTGCGTTCTACCACACGCATAAGTTGGAAGTTTGCAAATCCCTTTACGTATTCATAATCAAAGGTTGTCATGTCAAACCTTTATACTTCTTTCGTGAAATTACTCAAAAATGTGCACCCACGGGTTCAATGGTTTGTGATGATTGCTGGAGTTTTGATGCCAGCCATCGTTGTTACTTTACTCCCTAAAACTTTTCATGCAAGCGATGTGGATGATTTTTGGCGCTGGTCTCAAGCTTGGGGCGTAAACTGGAGAAATATCTATATCGATTGCGGCAGGTGCAATTACCCCTTCCTTGGCACTTTCCTATCTGGAGGCGTGATGCATTGGATGGGGATCGATAATTTCAAGGATATTGTAGCCCCGTTCCGCTATTACCTGGCAGTGGTGGATGGGTTGAATGTACTAATCATCTATTTGGTACTGGAAAAACTGAAAATTGCGAACGCCCCTCTTTGGGCGGGAGTGATTGGGATTTTGCCCTCCTCCTGGGTGGGTACTTCCGTTTGGGGGCAAATAGACGGCATTGGACAATTGTTAATTCTTTCGACGTTTGCCTTGTTTACCTGGTTTAATTTGAGCGCTAAAGCGAACAAGACGCTGTATTATTTATTCCTGATTGCGGCGGGTATTTTAATATCCTGCATGCTGCTCACAAAGCAACTGATTATTTTCAGCCTGTTCCCCCTGGGATTCATGGTTGTTGTCAATATATTTTTATATTCACGCAGGCCGCTTGACATTATGCGTTCCCTTGCAGTAGTGTTTATCTCCTTCATTGCACCAATCCTTGTGATCGATTCGACGATTTATCTCCAGTATCCTTATTTTTCGCACCTGCAATATGTCCTTGAGACCGGCAGCAGGCACGGAGACATCATTTCATCTTTTGGATTTAATATCTGGATATTTCTAGTGGAAGAGCCATTTGGTTCTTCGCATATACCCATTGATATTAATTTGGGTTCAAATTCCATTGTGTCCATAACTCCTTATACAACCGGCATAATTTTATTTATTTTGGTTAATGCCCTCCTGCTGTATTATTTTATTGGATATTTTCATAAACAATATAAAATGAACGTACAATATTTTGATCGGGAAGGCATGCTTATCCTTCTTTTGCATATTGCGCTTGTAAATTTGAGCTTCAATCTCTTCCTGACGGGCACCCATGAAAGGTACCTGTATCATTTTTACCCATTCATCATCATGGCATGGCTCGGGCTATTCAATCGAAAAGCTGTTTATGTGCTGCTGGCAGGGGCGACGTATTATGGCGCGGTTTTGTATGGATATTTGACAAGACTTATCAACCAATTTGGACAAATCCCTTATTGGATATTGGGCGCGTTTCACCTTGCTTTGTACTTTTATCTGATCGTCCTATTCCTGAGAATTTATAGGTCGCGATGTTTTGAAGAAGTGCGGCAGTCATGAACCTCTCCCTCGATTTTCTTCATGAACTTAAAAAACGCTTTACTGGCGACCTGCGGCTTGATTCTGCTTCGAAAATTTTATACTCCACTGACGCATCCATGTACCAGATCGAGCCGTTGGGTGTGGCGATTCCAAAAACACAGGACGATCTGCAGGCTGCCGTGGAATTGGCCGCCAAATATAAGGTTCCCATCCTGCCGCGCGGATCGGGTTCTTCCCTGGGCGGACAAGCCATCGGTGAGGCGTTGATCCTGGACTGCTCCCGTTATCTCGATTCTATTATTGAAATTAACCCTGAAACTCATTCTGCGATCGTGGAACCCGGGGTCATTCTATCTACTTTAAATCGTCAGGCCGCAAAGCATGGACTGATGTTCGGCCCCGATCCTGCCTCGGCGGAACGCGCCACGATGGGCGGAGTGATCGGCAATAATGCCACCGGCGCTCATTCGATTCTGTATGGCATGTCCGCTGATCACTTGACCGAGGCGGATGTAATCTTGAGCGATGGGAGTTTGGCGAAGTTCGATGAGTCGATATTGCATGTTCATTCTACGGGAACGGAATCTCGATTATCCAAAATCGTTACCTGTGCGCTTGAAATTCGAAATAAATACGCAGATGCAATAAAGGAAAGTTATCCAAAATCATGGCGTAATTCAGCGGGATATCGCTTGAATTATCTCCTGCCGTGGAGTCCGTCTGTGCCGCCCCAATGGGACGCCAATGATTATGGGTTATCTGGGGCGGTCTATCGGCCGCAATCGACAATCAATCTGGCGTCATTACTGGCCGGCAGTGAAGGTACTCTGGCGGTCATGCAGCGTGCCAGGGTTAATTTGGTCCGCAAGCCGAAACATACGATCTTGGGCGTGCTGGCTTATGAAAGCATCGCATCTGCCTGTGACGACGTGCCGCGTTTACTGGAGTTCAAGCCCAGCGCCATTGAGTTGATCCCACGTATGATCCTGCAATTCGCGCGGAGTGTGCCTGCCTATGCTCGTCAAATGGGATGGATTGCTGGCGATCCTGCCGCCGTGTTGGTGATCGAATTCAGCGGGGATCAAGCCTCGGCTTTGAAAGATTGCGTTGAGCGCTGTCGAAACGAGACGCTGCGCGGTCCCGGCGCCATGTTGACGGTCGCAGAGTCTGGGGAAGACCAGGCGCGGGTGTGGAATGTCCGCAAGATGGGATTGGGAATTTTGGATTCGCGTCCGCAGGCGGCCCGACCTGCTGCATTCATTGAAGATTGCGCCGTGCCTGTGGAGCGGTTGGGCGAGTTTGTGCGCGAGATCGAAAGGATTTTGACTGAGCATAAGGCGCAGGGTGGGATCTATGCCCACGCTTCAGCCGGCTGTTTGCATATTCGCCCGATCCTGGATTTGCAGCGCGGCGAAGGCGTGCGCGCATTGCGCAGTATTGGGGAAGAAGTCTTCACCCTGGTGATGAGACTGGGCGGCTCGATGAGCAGCGAACATGGAGATGGAATTGTGGCGGGTGAATGGATCGAGAAAACATACGGCGCGGAAGTGACCGAAGCGATGCGGATGTTGAAACGCGCCGCCGACCCGCATAACCTGTTGAATCCCAAAAAGATGCTGGACGCGCCCCCGATGGATTCGCATTTGCGTTATGGGGGGGATTACCGCACGCAGGCATGGAGCTCGGCTTTACATTTTGAGCATGAGCGCGGCCTGACTGGAGCAATCGAGCACTGTAATGGCCAGGGAGTGTGCCGGAAGAATACGGGCGTGATGTGTCCCTCCTTTCAAGCGACGCGCGACGAGGCGAATTCGACCAGGGGCAGGGCAAATCTCCTGCGGGCCTTGATCAGGACGGGAATAGGGAATCAGGAATCGGAGAGGGCGGAATTGGAATCTGCAACTTATTCGGCCCTTGATCTCTGCCTGGCTTGCAAGGGTTGCACTTCGGAATGTCCGAGCGGAGTGGATATGCCGAAGTTGAAATATGAATTTATGAATGAATATTACAAGACGCATCGCAGACCCTTGCATGATTACCTGTTTGGCTATTTCCATGTGGCAGCGAAGTGGTTGTCGCTTGTAGCGCCCCTGGCGAATTTGTTTATGCAGATGGATTGGTCGCATAGGTTGATCGCGCGGGCCATGGGCATTACGGATAAGAGAGAGTTCCCGATATTTGCCAGTAGAACTGGAAATAAAAGCAATACGACAGGGAAAGCAGAGAGGGGAACGGTATTGTTTTTGCCGGATGTGTTCTCGCGCTATATCGAGCCAGAGGTGGAGCAGGCAGCTTTTGATATTTTGAATGCGTTGGGGTATGAAGTGAAGGTCATCCCGATGGTCGGTGCGGGCGCTTCGCTGCTTTCAAAAGGATTTATTGGAGCGGCGCGCAAGCACGCGGAAAAAGTTTTAGCGGAGATCGAGGCCCTGGGAGGTGGAGCAGGCCTGAGCGTGGTGGGATGCGAACCTTCCGAGGTCTATTGTCTCAAATATGAATATGTCGGCTTATTGCCAGAACGCCGCGCGGAAATTGAATCCATCACAAAGAAGGTCTGGCTGGTAGACGAATTCCTTTTGCGCATAGGCATTTCCTTGCATCCAGCCTTTCCAAAAAGAGCAGATGGGACAACGAGAGAAAAAATCACATTCCAGCCACATTGTCACCAAAGTGCCGAGGGGCTTGCGGAGGACGGCTTGCCCAGCGGGACCTCGGCGACAGTGGAGATGCTGAAAATGTTTGGCTTTGATGTAAATTTGATCGAGGCCGGCTGTTGCGGCATGGCTGGGTCGTTTGGGTATGATGCCGAACATTATGAGCTTTCGATGCAAGTAGGGGAGTTGGGGGTGCTGCCGAAGATTCGCGAATTGGGGAATCAGGGATCGGGAGTGGTGTCAAGCGGTGCGGCTTGCAGGATGCAAATCGAGCATGGCGCTGGAATCAAGGCGCAGCACCCGCTGGTGTTAGTGCGAGATGTGATGTTGGTATAAAAAATAATATTTTATAAGGAGTTGCATGAGGTGAAGCAAATTTCTGATTTCTTTTATTCCATTTCCAGCGGGCGGGCTGCACTACTTGCTTTGGGGGTTTTTATCGTCTTTACAGCGACCGTTTTGCCGCAGCAAGCTGAAAAGGCTTCGGTTTACAGCGGGGATGCCGGCTCGCCAGATGCCTCCTTTTTCTATTCGAGGGATGATTTGTATCAAATGGCGGAGACTTATGGGGAAGCTGGACGCAGCGCATACATCCGTGCACGTTTTGGCTTTGATGTGATCTGGCCGCTTGTGTATCTTTTTTTTCTTGGCACATCGCTCAGTTGGGTACTTGTCGGTCTGATACCAGAGGGAAATTGCATGAGGTTTCTTAACCTCTTTCCTGCAATGGGTTGGTTGTTCGACCTTCTTGAAAATATTTTCGCCTCGATAGTAATGGCGAATTACCCGAATCAAACCATGGTGGTGGATGCCCTGACGCCCATTTTCACTTCGGTGAAATGGGTTTTTGTAAACGGAAGTTTTGTGATCCTGGCGACGGTTTTTTTGATGATGTTATGGAAGCGAGTAAGGAGTTCGTAGTTAAGCCGCTTTCGCTTGCCTATTCAGGGTTTTTACTGTACGCTTGAACATATCTGAGCAACCCTGAATTAACATCACCCAAAGGGGACGCACAAAGGGGACGCATGCCCCGCAAAATCTCCGAAGAACGCTCCCGCAAGGAAATGATCGGTGCTTCGACACGGTGAGCGAGAGACGAACCGTCAACACACCGCCCGCAGTTGGAAAAAGCGGGGTGGTATCTACACGACCTTTCCAGGGTAAGGATCGAAATAACTGTCTGCCCCGATGCTCTTTTCGGGGTGGACGGCTACGATGCCGAGCCGTGGAAGGGGGTTTGGATTACTGCTACCTGCGGCCGCGAAGACGGGGAAGTGCTTGTCCTGAGCTTTGTCGAAGGGTTGGCAATGATATAATCGTTTTACGTTTGCCGTTCGATAAGGGAGATGTAAAAAATGGAAGCCTTGACCACTATTTCTTCAAAATACCAGATTGTCATTCCGCGTGAAGTTCGAAAAAAATTCAATTTAAAACCTGGGCAAAAGGTGATGTTCATCCCCTACCAAAAGAGCATTCGGCTTGTAATCGTGCCATCCATCAAAGTTGCGCGGGGGATGTTCAAAGGTATGAACATTGATAATATTCGAGAGGAAGCAGACGAGGAGCGCTGATGAATGTCGTTGATTCATCGGGTTGGGTGGAGTATTTTGCCAATGGCGGGAACGCCATGTTCTTCACTCCGCCTGTTCAGGATTTGGATAATTTGCTTGTCCCTTCCATTTGCCTCAACGAAGTTTTCAAACGACCTACGCTGGATCTGGGGGAAGAGAATGCGTTGCAGGCAATGGGGATTATGTCTTATGGCAGAGTCATGGAACTGGATCGGAAAAACGCAATTGACGCCGCGCGAATTTCACTTGAACTGAAACTTGCGATGGCAGACAGTATTATCCTCGCCATCGCTCACGAATATGATGCGACACTCTGGACCCAGGACGCGCATTTCAAAGGCATGGATGGCGTGAAGTTTTTCGAGAAGACGTCATAACAAAACCCCCGAGGTGGGACGTTGCGTAAAATCTCCGAAGAAATTACCCGTAAGCAAATGATCGATCTTTCGACAGGCTCAGGGCGAAGCCCGCAGTTGGAACAGGCGGGTTGGTATTTGCGCGACCATGCCAAGGTGAAGATCGAAATCCCCGTGGATGGTTATGATACCGAGCCGTGGAACGGCGTAACAGATTAATGTCTATATCGTGAAAATCAGGAGTTTTCTTATTACGGTTGACTTATAATCTACCCAAAGGAACCGCATCCATGACCGAACTCATCTGGCAAGGCAAATACGACGAAAACGGCAAGCGGACCGCGCCTCTGCGCGTCTCGCTCCCGTTCCAAACGGTGGAGACTATCAACGAATCGAGCATGGAACGCCAACGCATGTTGGACTTATTCAGCGCAGGTCGCGACTCGGATTGGCGCAACCGCTTGATCTGGGGTGACAAGAAATACGTGCTGCCTTCCTTGCTAGACGAGTTCGCGGGCAAAGTGAACCTGATTTACATTGACCCGCCTTTCAACGTGGGTTCAGATTTTTCGTTCACAGCAACAATCCCAGACCATCCTGATACTGATGAGGATGAGTCAACTGAATTCTATAAAGAGCCAAGCCTTATTGAACAAAAAGCCTATCGCGATACATGGGGCAAAGGATTGGACTCTTATGTTCAATGGTTCTATGAGACCGTAATTATTCTACGAGAGTTACTCGCCGAAAATGGAACTATACTCGTTCATCTGGATTATAGAATTGGGCATTATGCTAAGGCTATTCTTGACGAAGTCTTTGGGATAGAAAACAACATCAATGAAATTATTTGGCACTACAAAACTTTTCAAGGTCAGACGCATAGATATTTTGCCAGAAAACACGATAACCTTTTTTGGTATAGCAAAACAGAAGGACAATTCAAGTACACCGAACAGTTTGACACAGAATTTGAAGACACAATAGATTCGAAAAGATGGTCAACATATATAAACGAGAATCGTCAAATTGTTGGCGCGAATATGCCAACGCAAGATTCTCGGTTTATGCGATATTTGAACAAGTGGGTCAAAGAACATGGAAGACAACCAAAACCCGATGAAGTAGTTTTTGAAATTCGCGGGCAACCTGTTGATTCGGTTTGGGATATGAAAGGACTTGACCCGAAAGCAATTGAAAAGACTGGTTATCCTACACAAAAACCAGAAGAGTTATTAGAGCGAATAATTGGCGCAACAACAGATGAAGGCGATTTAGTATTGGATTGCTTCTGTGGCTCAGGCACAACTTCTGCCACTGCGGAAAAACTCAACCGTCGCTGGATTACTTGTGATTTGAGTCGCTTTTCTATTCATACGGCACGTAAGCGTTTGCTTGGCATTGAAGGCATCAAGCCGTTTGTGGTTCAAAATCTTGGTAAGTATGAACGCCAGGCATGGCTTGAAACACAGTTCACGCAAAAAGAAGCGCACCAGAAATATCGCGAATTCATTCTCGATCTGTATCACGCTCGTGCCTTGAATCAACATACCTGGCTGCATGGCATCAAAGGCGGGCGCATGGTGCATGTCGGTTCGGTGGATGCGCCTGTCACGGCGGGCGACCTCGCCAACATCGCCGCCGAATTCAAGAAAGCAGTCGGCACGGGCAAAGACGCGCCCAAGTCCAATGGCGTTGATGTTCTCGGCTGGGACTTCGCTTTTGAACTCAATGAAGTCGCCAAACAGCAAGCCGCACAAGCCAACTTGGATGTCCGTTTCTATCCCATTCCACGTGATGTGATGGACAAACGCGCCGTCGAGCAGGGTGACATCCACTTCTTCGAACTCGCCGCGCTGAAAGTCGAAACCAAAGTCAACAAGAAGAAGGAAGTCACGCTCACGTTGACTGATTTCGTTATCCCACCCGATGACGTTCCAGAAGATGTACAGAAAGCCATTAAGCATTGGTCACAGTGGGTGGATTACTGGGCAGTGGATTGGGAATACAAAGGCGACACCTTCCATAATCAATGGCAGACCTATCGCACGCGCAAGAATCCCGATCTGCAGAAGTCAGCAACTCATGTCTATGAAGCGGCGGGAGAATATACCGTCGTGGTCAAGGTTATTGATATACTTGGGAATGACACGACCAAGACTTTGAAGGTAAAGGTTGGATAAACCCGCTGTATAATAGGTTCATCAACAACTGGAGCAAAACGATGGGCAGACTTTACGAAACCCCGCCTCTGATTGAAGCCGTGTGTGAATTCCAATTTGAGCCAAGCCAGCCTTGGGACTGGACGATTCCTGGATTGGTTTATGACAAGGTGAAGAAAGAGTTTCCGAAGAAGAAACAACAGAACGTTATCGAAATGGAAGTCCGTGCGGACCCAGAAATCAGTCAAAGCGTCAAAGGTGGGATAGCTCGCATGCAATTTTTGCGCGAAGATGAACATGCCCTCGTACAAGTCGGTCCAAATTTGCTTGGTGTGAGCCATCTCAAACCTTATCCCACATGGGGGAAGTTTCAGGAAATGATAATAAACGGGCTGGCGGTTTATCGTGACGTGGCAAATCCCAAAGCACTAAAGCGGATTGGATTGCGCTATATCAATCGGTTGGAAATCCCACAATCGCAAATCAGGATAGAAGACTACATTCTCGCCGTACCGAGTATCCCTGAACCTGTACCGCAGGTATTCGCCACGTGGCTACAGCGCGTGGAGATACCTTTTGTGGACGCTAATGGATTGATGGTAATCCAATCTGGATTGCTCAAACAAGAAGACCCAAATGTAATTGTTTTTGTATTAGACCTTGACTTCATCACGCTGGATGTTAGAAAAATCAATCTTGATAACACCGTCGAATGGGTCAGGCAAGCGCATGATGAAATTGAAAGAACCTTTGAAGCCTGCATTACAGATAATACGCGCGGATTAATGAAGGAAGTGCAAAATGGATAATATGATGATGTTTGACCCCTCACAAGATACAAGCATATTTGGCAGATTGCTTTATTCTCAATCCGACAAGCCGCGCTTCGTTGTAGCGGAAGAAAAGGTGCCCTACTTGATTCAAGGCACGGGTACAGTATATAACCCTGACCTTTGGCAAATGGAAAAAATGTTTATAGAGTTTCAACAAATGGCAGTGCAGTATGTCGAGCCAGAAATTCCAGATTTCTTTGACTTGCGTCCGCTTTCCAACCAGCGCATCACCTTGAAGATACGAGAAATAAAGCCTGCTCCATTTTATTATGTCAAAGATATTGATGATGACGATGAAGGGTAAGAGGGGAACAAATGGCAACTGTTGATTATCCTTGGTATGAGATTGTTGAAGGCGACTCGCTAGCGCAAGGCGATATTTTACGCGCCTGCCCTATTGTCATCCCTACGCCAGCATTTCCGATTGTCAATAAAGTTACAGTAGATGTACAAACCTTCGATGTTATCATCATGACCCAATCCTGTGATTTGGAAAATGATAAAGTGAAGGATATCATTGTTTGTCCACATTGGGACTTGCATCAAGCAGGGCAAACGGACGCTTCTCTTGCAAACAAAAAAGCCTGGAAAGAGATTGTCAACGGGTATCGATATCGTTACGCGATGTTGTCAGCATGGGAAGGTGAGACATCTATAGGGATACGCGTTGTAGACTTTGGGCGGATATTCAGCCTTCCAAGAGATTTTCTTCAGAACCTAGCCACAACTCATGGGAAACGGTTGCGCTTATGCCCGCCATACCGAGAGCATTTATCCCAATCCTTTGCCCGATTCTTCATGCGTGTTGGATTACCGCAAGATATCAAACTTCCTGAATGACGCCATGCCGCGTAAAAAGCAAACCACGCCAAAGACCCAAACTTCCTTCATTGAGCCAACTCCGAAAACGGCTCCGTGCGTCCCTGCGATACGACGCGCCGTGGATGAATGGCGCGTCAAGGATTATGCGGGCGTCAGTGATACCACGCGCATCCTGTTGAACTTCTGGTTCAAGACCGACCATCGCCTGCCCAATGGGCACAAGTTTGCGTATCACCAGTCACAGCGCGAAGCCATCGAAACGCTGATCTATTTGTATGAAGTGGCTGGCGTGCGCCGTCATAAAACGCTGGTTGAAACGTACGCAGGCTCGAACAAGGATTTGCGCCTGCTCCAATATGATGACTTCGCCCGCTATTGCATCAAAATGGCAACGGGCAGCGGCAAGACCAAAATCATCGCGCTGGCAATCGCCTGGCAATACTTCAATTCAGTGGCGGAAGCCCGCGATGATTACGCCCGCACCTTCCTGCTCTTCGCCCCCAACGTGATCGTCTTCGAACGCCTGCGGCATGATTTTGCCAGCGGGCGTATTTTTCGGGCAGACCCCATCATCCCCGCAGAACTGAAAACCTATTGGGATTTCGATTGCTACATGCGCGGCGACGCCGAACGTGCGCAGTCGCTCGGGGCGTTGTATCTCACCAACATCCAGCAATTCTACGAACGCAAAGATAAAATCAATGACGACGAACCCGATGTCATGACGGCTGTGCTGGGCAGTAAGCCGCCCGCACAAAAACTTGAGATTGAAGACTTCGACAAACGAATTATTTCACGTGGCGGCGCGGCGATGGTGATCAATGACGAAGCGCATCACACGCACGATGAAGAAAGCGAATGGAACCGCGTGATTCGCCACTTGCATGATGGACTTCAACGCCTCACCCCGACCTCGGGCTTGCTTGCCGCTCAATTGGATTTCACCGCCACCCCGAGATATTCCAAGGGTGCGCTCTTCACCTGGACAATTTTCGATTACCCACTCAAGCAAGCCATACTGGATGGCATCGTCAAACGCCCTATCAAAGGCATCACGCGCGGCACACTGGAAGCAAAGTCCACAGTCACAAGCACGCGTTACAAGGCTTATCTCACGGCAGGTGTTGAACGCTGGAAGGAATACTTCGAGCAACTCAAGCCGCTCAAGAAAAAGCCCATTCTTTTTGTCATGATGAATGACACAACCGAAGCCGATGATGTGGGCGATTATCTGCAAAAGAAATATCCTTCCGAGTTTGGCGGTAACAAACTGCTGGTGATCCACACCGATACCAAAGGCGATGTCTCCAAGAAGGATCTGGACAAAGCCCGCAAAGCCGCCCGCGAAGTGGACGACCTGGCGAGTCCCGTCAATGCCATTGTTAGCGTGCTCATGCTGCGTGAAGGCTGGGATGTTCAAAATGTGACGGTGGTCGTCGGCTTGCGTCCCTACACATCTAAAGCCAACATCCTGCCAGAGCAGACCATCGGACGCGGCTTGCGTCTCATGTTTCGTGAACTTTCCAGCGATTACACTGAGCGCGTGGATGTCATCGGCAACAAAGCCTTTATCGAATTCGTGGAAGACCTGGAGCGCGAAGAAGAGATCGCCTTTGGCACATTTGAGGTCGGCAAAGATAAACTGGTCATCAACACCATCCTGCCCGATCCCGAAAAACTGGATAAGGATATTCTTCTACCCTCGCTCAGTCCTGTTCTTGTCCGCAAGAAAACACTGGCAGAAGAAATCGAATCGCTGGATGTCATGTCGTTTGACGCGCCGACCCTGCCTTACAAGTCCAGCGACGAAGCCGCCAAGACATTCCAATACGAAGGCTACGACCTGCTCACCCTGCAAAAGATGGTCGAACGCACCTATACCCTGCCTGAGATTTCCACCTCACAGGAAGCCGTTTCCTATTACGCCAAACGCATCGCGCAGGAAGTTAAACTCCCGTCACAGTTTGCCGCGCTTGTGCCTAAGGTGCAGGAATTTCTCAGTCGATGCGCCTTTGGCAAGCTCGTGGATTTGGATGACCCTGCGGTTATCAAAGCCATCAATAGCAACATCGCGCAATATGTAACCGTTCAAACCTTTGTCAAAGCCCTGCGTCCGCTGGTTGTGGAAGAAATGGAACCGCAACTCCTCAGCGAAGGTCGCAGGCTTTCTGAAACTCCGCCCTTCCCGCATTCCCGTCAAACCCTGCCTGCACGCAACACCATTTTCAACATGGTGGCTGTTGGCAATGAATTCGAACTCAGCTTCGCCAAGTTCCTCGAAAAAGCCTCCGACGTTGACCGCTTCGCCAAACTCCCCGACCTATTTGGCTTTGCCATCGAATACACCGACTCAAACAACAACCTACGCTACTATGAACCAGACTTTGTCGCAGTCACCACCGAAGGCGCGCACTATCTCGTCGAGACAAAAGGACGAGAAGATGTCGATGTCGCCAACAAAGACCGCGCTGCAAGTCTATGGAGTGAGAATGCAACGCGTCTGACCGGGACGAATTGGAAATATATTAAAGTCCCACAAATGGAATATGAACGGCTTCAACCTGACGAGTTTGTGGATTTAATCGTCTTCGTCTTGCACCCAGATTGACACCATGCCAACCTCGCAGCAAGTTCAGGATGTGCAGGGCGACACTTCGGCAGGCTCAGTGCAAGTCTGTATGAGTACCTGTTGAACAAGCTGAGCGCGGCGGGGCGCACATCGCCCCCTTGTGGGAATGGACAGTTCCGCACGCCGCGGCACATCCTCCCCCAAATACGACAATTCTAACTTTGAATCATTTTGTAAGCACTCTATTGTCGTATTTGGGGGAGGCAGGTGGGGGCGGGCATGGTGGCGCGGGCGGTGTGTCGAGCCCAGTCGAGACGTCAATGGGTTGTTTGAGGGTCTGCTGGCGGAGGCGTTCTCGTAACCCCCCTCTGTCCGTTGGACATCTCCCCCAAATACGACATGAGAATTATGGCTGACAAGTTTATGCTTACTGTCGGATTTGGGGGAGGCAGGAGGGGGCGGTCGTGGTGTTACATATTGAGATATTTCAACAATCCATAAATCAGTATGGCAGGCCAGACGATGCCTTTGAAGATTCCCAACACGCCGAG
>CAZEGE010000061.1:0-19577 GCA_964511765.1 uncultured Anaerolinea sp. | reverse complement strand
GGCAGGGCAGTGGCTTGCATCCATGTGCCGATGACGGAGATAAATTGACCGATCAGGAACAGGACATAATCGCGCGAGGATAGTGCAGGGAAGTGACTGGTCAGCCAGTGGTTAAGTGAGCGCATTTTCTATGATATCGGTGCGATGCATTCGGGGCGGTCACTGCCTGGATTGTTGATTAGCGTTGAAACAGGATAGGCAGTCATATTGTCGGCCGGGAAGGGCTTGATGAGAGGCAGCAGGCGTTCGGGAGTCTGAGGCGCAGGATCCAGCCATCGGTCATAATCCTTATGCTCCAGAATGACAGGCATGCGGTTGTGCAAAGTTGACATCAACTCGTTTGGCTCGGTGGTGATGATTGTGCATGTACGCAGCGAGCCGCCATCGGGCGACTGCCATTCATCCCACAAACCTGCAAAGGCAAAGGGGCGGCGATCCTTCATGGAAATGAAATAGGGGACTTTTGTTTTTTGGCCGCCCTGCGTTTTCCATTCGTAGAACCCGTCAGCGGGGACAAGACAGCGTTTGTACTTGAATCCCCCGCGAAAGGATGGTTTCTCTGCAAGCGTTTCGCCGCGCGCATTGATGAGGCGCCTTGCTATGCTTGGGTCTTTGGACCAGGAAGGGATCAGTCCCCATGAAAAGAAATCAGCTGTGTTCTTGGCGTCATTTGGAACGGCGAGTACGGGTTGTGAAGGTGCGATATTATAGCGCGGTGCAAATTGAGTTGGGAAGGTGAAATTTCCAAACAGATCCTGTGAATTGGCCGGGTCGATCGTGAGCGTAAAAAGTCCACACATTATTTTCTCAACTTTCTGACATCCCCATCGCGCATGGTGACACCGATCGAATCCAAATGTTCCAGGAGAGCCTGAACATATTTTCGGGTTGTATCCAGCATATCGCGCACTTCGGCAAGGGTGACCTGCCCTTTTTGCTGAATTGCTGTTTTGATTTTTTCGACCATTTCTTCATAATCTTTTTTGCGAAAGATGACATCCTGTGAGACAGTGATCAACTCCCCCGTTTCGATCAAGGCATTGATGACTTCCTCGCCGGCCTGTGCCTGACATTCCTTGATGCTGGGCGTGGCATATGGAGTCTTCTCAAACTTCCGCATCAATTCCTGGACCTGCGCCTGCTGGCTGGCCCCAAACTTGATCTCATGCCCGCTGCGGGAAACTGTGCCTCTCACGTCCACCAGTACATTTGAGGCCGCGAGTTTATTGATGGCTGCATTGAAAACGCGCGGCGTGAGCTTGAGTCTGCTTTTCAATTCCTCGCGTGGAATGCCGCGTCTTAATGGAAATTGTTTATGATATGAGTCGAGAAAATTTTCAACGCGTCCGTGCAGGTCGTTCCAGTGGGGGAGTGCGATGACAAGCGAATCGCTTTTAATGCCGGGTTGCTGATCCTCCAAATAGACCAGCTGACCGGTATTTATTAATTCTTTAAGCGCGGCATTTGCAGCGGAGGCATCCAATCTGGATTTGGCGGTAATCTCTTTCAATGGGGCGGAGTTAAGGGACAAAGCCGCCTCCAGAAATATATCGGCGGGTGAGCCTTGGGAAAGAGATTCCAAGGATTTAAGCAAGCCTGCGTCAAAGCGTTTATGCCTGCCTTTGGGTTGATGGTCGATCACCGCGCCGCCGCCGAGCGTTTCACTGGGCGATGGACGGCGCAGGATGTAATGATCTCCACGGACAGTGACGAGTGGATCACGCAGTTCGAGTTGAATCCAACCTTCTTCGCCTGGGTTGAGTTCCTCTGTGCCGAGCAGGCGCAGTGTTGCCATTGTCTCACTCGCGCCTACAAAGAATTTTACTTCGTCACCATGTTTGATGGATGAGGCAACGTCTTTGAGCACACGAAACCGAGCGTCAATTCTGCGCGTGGCTTGATATTGATTCGGATGAGTCACCACATCGCCGCGGTGGACCGATCCCGTGTCCACACCTGAGATATTCACCGCTGTCCGTGAACCTGGCAGGGCTATGTCTTCCTTTTTCATATGCGTTTGCAGCCCTCTAACCCTGCCCTTCAATCCACTTGGCAATATTTCCACTTCATCGCCAATGGATAGATGACCGTCGCTGAGGGTGCCTGTTACGACAGTGCCAAATCCGCTTATATTGAAGACGCGGTCAATCGGCAGGCGCACACGGTTGAGGTCGGGCCGTGTGGATTGGTCCTGTAATATTTTCTCGAGTGAGGAAATTAATTCCTTGAGTCCTGTTTTGTTTCTGGCGGAGACTCTGACGATGGGCGCGTCTTTGAGGACGGTGTCGCTTACGGCTGAGCGAATATCTGTTTCCAACAGGTCAAGCCACCCTGAGTCTGAGGCGAGGTCTGTTTTTGTCAAAACGATCAATCCAGCGGGGATCTGTAATACATCCAGGATTGCTAAATGTTCTTTTGTCTGCGGCATCATGCCTTCATCGGCGGCAATGACCAGCAGTGCGGCGTCAATCCCGCTGATACCTGAAAGCATGTTCTCAATGAAATCGCGATGACCGGGCACGTCCACAATGCCGACTTCTTCACCATTGGGAAGGGAGAGCCAGCCGAAACCGAGCACGATGGTCATTTCGCGGGCTTGTTCTTCTTTGAGACGGTCGGGATGTGTGCCCGTGAGCGCTTCTATCAATGTGGACTTGCCGTGATCTACGTGACCTGCAGTTCCGATGACTCTCATGCCCCTATTTAACCACAAATGCAGGCAAACATGAAAACAAGAAAACGGAGACGGCTGTGGCCCTCGCTTTCTTGTCGCTGTTTATTCCTGCTGGTTGCGGATCATTTCTTTGTTTTCTTGCCATGCCCCATGATGCGTTGGTAGGAGGTCATCCACTCATGCACCACGTTCATCAATTCCTGCAACTGTTTTTCTGTTGTGTCGGAAGTCTGATGTATTTGGTCCTGCAAAACCTGGGAGGTATCGTTCAATCCAGTGATGAGCTCTTCTGTTTTTTGTACATTCTTGCGGATATCCCGGAAGGATTCTTCGGAGGAGAGGCTGTATCCCGTCCAACGCTTTTGGTCATCGGCTTTGAAGCTGACCCATTCCTGACGCAGGCGGTCTTCAGTGAGGCGCTGCATTTCCGTCACTTCATTGATACGGCGTTCAAGCTTTGTATTGAGTTCAAGATAGGTATCCTGTGCTTTTTTTGCGCTGCGCAGAACTTCATCCAGCTTTTGAACGTGAACGTCAATGCTTTCGGCCTCCTTCTGGAAGGCATCATATTTTTCCTTCCACTCTTCCCAGGCGCGGTCGCGGTCGATCTGCGCGATGGCCTGTTGTTCGAGAAAGGCGGATTGCGCCTGCCTGCGTTCCAACTCAGAGGCCAGTAATTCTGTGAATCGATTCTCGACATTGCGGATACCATCAGCGTGCATTGTTGCTTTTTCGCGGTTCTCATCTATCCGTTTGCGGAGGGATGTCACTTCACCTTGAATATCTGTAACCCGTTTCAAATCGTTCTTGCGGGTTTCTTCGGATACTTTCAAGGCATGTTGAACATCCTCGTTGGAACGAGTGGCTTCTTCAACACGTAGTTTAAGGTCGCTCACATTGTTCAAAACTCGTTGGATTTCATCAGTTCGTTCTTTAAGTTGTTTTTTGACCTCAGTTATATTGATCGTGGTCTTCAATTGGGTGATGACCTTGTTGAGGTCGGTAAATTCTGTTTGAAATCTTTTTGCAGAATCGCGCTCTGTGCGTGCGTGCGCTTTCTCGTTGTCTTCGACCAGCTTGATGATATCATTGCGGAGTTTTGTCAGCATGGCTTCGAACTGCTCCACGCGTTTTGCGGCGGGGGCAAGGTCTGTGACCTGTTTACTGAGTGTTTTGATCTGCCTGGATATTGCATTGACCGACGTTTCAAATGAAGTCAAGCGCTCGCTCACCGCAGTGATCGAATCCTTGCTGTCGCGCTGTTGTTTTTCCAGCCAGTCGAGACGCTTGACGATTTGTTCGAATTCCATGTTGCTCTCCGCAAGTTATTGGGGCATAAAATGAATTAAATTATAGCACGCCAGCAGGGTGAGTTTATTGACCAAGATGATCGAATAGGGATGGCAGGTTGGTAAGAAATGGTTGCAATATCTGTGGAAACAATCCCAGGATGAAGAGCCCGGTCACGCCAAGCCCGAGCATGGTTATCTGCATCCAGGATTCATTCACACTCCATTTTTTATCATCATCTGCCATAACGAAAACAGCAAGAGTGCGGATGGCGGCAGCCAGCAGTCCCAACATTCCAAAAAATACCCAAAAAGATGTAACGAGAGATTGATTCGCCAGTTCCTGCCAGATTGCCAGGCGCGCGGGAAACCCCGCCAGCATGGGAAACCCAGTCATTGAGAGATGTGCGAGAATGAGTGCGGCAACTGCCACAGGGTAACTGCGGGCCAGTCCTCGCACTGCGGTGAAGCGTAATGAATAAGCCTGGCGCTTGATAATTGAAAGCGCCAGAGCCCACACGATTAACTCCAAGCCGCGCGGTATGAGAGTAAGGAAAGTGATGGTAACGATCTCTGAAGACCTTAATCCTATAATTAGGATCAATAGACCGGTTTCTGCGATGGCGGCGTAACCCAGGATGCGTCCGATATGGCGCTGCAGGGCTGCAAAAATGCCTCCGCTTGCCACCATAAAAACGCCTGCAAATTGGATGGCATTGGAAAGCTTTGCCGAAGTGCGCAGCCAGGCATAATGATCCATAAAGCCGAGCGCGAAGATGACTGTGAAAGTGGGTAATACCCAGAGCAGGAAGCCAGTTTCGTAGGGCGATGCTTCTTCCATTAACATGGGTATCCAGTTGTAAAGCGGGAAGACAGCGAGCAGGAATGCAAACCCCAAACCAAGCATGGTACTTGCCAGTGTTGTAGTGCCCAGATCGCCGGGACTGGCTTCCACGCCGGCGAGCATCCACCCAGAAAAGAGAATGAAAGGCATGGCAAGCGTTTGATAGATGAGGAAGCGAACCACGCCTCGCCCTGGCTTTTGATAGGGAGGCACAAGTAATGGAATGACCAGCATTGCCGCCATTTCGAGCAGGAGTGCGGCAAATAGGAATGGCTCCACCGCTATGGACGCAGTTAATAATGCAACAATCATTAATCCCAGGGAGACGAAGCGGTTGGCAGTCCCAGAGGCTTCCGTGCCAAGAAACCATAATGCTGACAGCCCATAAATGATGACAAGCAAGGGGCTGTCTGCTGTGTTAAGTTCAAAACTGCGCCCAAAGAATTGAATGGAGGGTGAAATTTTTATTGAGATCGAACCCAGCAGGAGCGCGGTATCAATGGGGAAAGCCAGGGCAATCAGCGCCAATATGCCAGTTGCGACTCCGCCGATAAGCGCCGGGAGACGTTCACGTATAAATAATAAAGTAAGGATCCCGATCATGAATGGAATCACGATCCATAAAATCGGGGCGTTCATAGTTCTTCCTCGGTTTCAAGCGGAGATGTCCCGGCGGTTAAGAGATATGAACCGATGATTCCAAGGCTTAAATTTACAATTGCAAGAAATCCTGTCACAAGAATCGAACTTTCCACGGCCGCATATAGAATTTCGAAACCCGCCAACATGGTCAGAAGACCAAGCGCCACGCGCAGCAGATCAGATGTTACGCCAAGATGGACAACGCCTGCACCGATCAGAAGCATGCCTCCTGCAATGACCGGCAATCCCAATCCTGGGATGGAGGCTTCGACGCGCAGGGTGGAGCCCACCGTGATCAGTGCGACAATCCCCATTAGGATCGCCCTGAACCACTGTCCGCGTAGCCAAAAGAGGTCTTCCTCATCATATTCTAAATCGGTTAAGCCCATGCAGGTCATGCCGAGTACAGCGACTACCATCCATCCGGTAATCAATTTTGCAGAACTCATCACGAAAGGCAGATGTCGGGTCACAAGCCAGAAAACCGCGATGTATTGTACAGCCAGTGCGCCGAGACTTACACGCCAGGCTCTATTAATAAGTATGGTGGTGGAGGTGACAAGGATCAAACCTACAGCGGCCCATGAGATGACGTCCACGATCATGTTATGGAGCTCCCTGTGATAGTAGTGATACAAATAAGACCAGGAAAAGCAATGTCCACATGATACCGCCTTCCCCTTCGAGCATTCCAGTGATGGCTTGGGCGATGTTTCCAAGTGTGCGGTACAGCGACCAAAGCCCGTGATAGATGCCATTCAAGTTTGATGTTGTGGATGTGACCCAGTGAGTGCGGATGGGATTAAGAATGCGAAAACGGGGTGTCGCCCAAACCAGCCCAAGGGTCAGGAGCAAAGTGATGAGGGCTTGCAGCCAGGCGCCGACCTGGAACGCTCCATCCCAGCCCATCAATCCTAATAAGAATTGAAAAGCGACAAGTATGATAATTCCAGATGGATAGACGGCGCGCGTCCAGCCCGGTTGCGAATCAAGTGAGTCGCGCCCGGCGGGGCGAAGGGCATGACGAATAAGCCCTGCCATGAGAAGGGCTTGTGCGATAACCACGAATGGGAGAAAGAATCCCAAACTGCCAAGCCATGCGCTTGCGGTCAGCGAAAAAGGTAAAGATGAAAGACTCCATATCCCGAGGAGCATGATGCGGTTTAACCAGACCAGTTGAACCGATGTCAGGAAAAGTGCCCCACCTACTAGAATCAAGGCGCAGCCCCAGGCAACCACCCCCAAAGGATTTCCACTAAGTGAGGCAATGATTGAAAGTGAAGCGAGGCTGATGGTCCAATAGGGGCGGCCATTTAATTCATCAGGCGCACGCAGCCACATCCAGCCGCCGTAGATTGCAGCAAGGGTCGCAAGAATCAGTAGAAATATGGAGGCAAGGGAGTGCAAGCCTCCGGCAGGAATACGCCCCAGCAATATCAGGCTGGAGGCCGCGGAAATTAGGCGAAGTGAAGTTCCGAAACCATGCCTTAACATGGATTCAGATGCATAGGTCAGGTGGAATGGGAAGACGCCGAGTCGTAGACCTGCCGCGCTTATAAGATATAAACCCGAAACTGCTGACATGGATTGGAAATCAAATGCATTTCCATTGGCAATACTGATAATGTATGCCCACAACAATAAACCAATTCCCAGGGCGTGGATTGAAAAAGATGTAACAACTTTTTCGTTATTCGCAGACCCATTCACGGAGCCCAGCTGGGTCAATAATTCAGTGATATCCAATACCGCCCATACCAACAAAAGGGTTAAAGGATTATCCGCCGTGACAGCCAGAATGCCAAGCCCGCCCAGCGCAAGGGTCCCAACCCAGGCAATGGAATTTCTGAAGACAGGCCTTGTTACCACAGTCAACAACATGGACAGGGTTAATGCAGCGATGCTGAGTGCAAAGGGCCATGAAATACCATCCCCCCGAAACAGGATTGGCGAAGTGAATAATGTGACCGGTTGCCAGGCTGGCGGCACAAGATCGAATGGTATTTGTACCTGCCACATGACTACACTCACCAGTGCCAGTATCGCACCCCCAACCGCCACCAGCCATGTGTAACGTGCATTGGGTTGTACTGCGCGCAAAACAATCAATGTCAGCGCTGTGACAAACAATAAAAGGCAGGAAATCAAGATTAACATGGGAGAACGTAATTGTATCAGTTTTATTGCCGGGGTACTTTGCCCTTTTACTTTTGGTACAATCACCTGCATGATATTTCGACAACACAGACCAATTGGATTTAAACTTACGTTCTGGACTTTGATCTTCCTTCTCATTGCCTCGTGTGCGGCGCCCGCCTCACCTCCAACTCTGACGATCGATCCGGTCTTATCGAATATTCTTCCCACGCTGACGCCATTTCAGCCCCTCCCCGGAAGTTCTCCGGACTCGTATCTTGCAGCCGTAACCCCTCAGCCGGCACCGACCTATACTCCTTATCCTACAAAATATGTTCTTGTTGAGAATACTCCTGCGTCGGTTGAGTTTTCATCTCCACCAGGACCAAACGAACTTTATATCAACAATCCATTGACAGGATTGCCTGTCAATGGCCCATCCTTGCTGCAGCGCAGACCGCTCGCGATTAAAATTGGTAATTCGCCGGATTATATCCGCCCGCAATCCGGATTGACACTGGCGGATGTCGTCTATGAATATTACATCGAATGGGGCGATACACGTTTTATTGCGGTCTTTTACAGCAGTGATTCCTCTCGCGTGGGTCCCGTGCGTTCCGGCAGATTTTTGGATGAGCACATAGCCCGCATGTATCATGCTTTTCTTATGTTTAAAGGCGCAGATCCGCGTGAATTAAATCATTTGCAGGGAACCGACATCAGCGAATTTCTTATTATTGCGGGAATTGGTTCCTGCCCGCCTTATTTCATCGGCCCATATAAACGCGATTCCTACAACAATGTGTTTTTCAATACAACAAAATGGTCTGCCTGCGCGAACAAAAAAAGTCTGGATAATTCGCCGCAGACAATCAGCGGTGGATTTTTTACAACGGATATGCCAAAGAGCAAATTACAGGCAGCGCGAATATATTCGTTATATTCTGTCTATAGCTATAATTATTGGGAGTATGACCCTTCCACGAGTAATTACTTTCGCTATCAGGAAGCGCATGATATGGTCCATGGAAAGCCCGAAGCGTATGCACCTCTTTCAGATGCCCAGACGGGAATGCCAGTCACGGCTGCGAACGTGGTTGTGTTATTCGTACCCCATATTTTTGCAAATACCTATGACGCACATGACGAGGTTTTCCACATTGATTTGATAGACTTTGGAAACGCTGTTGTGTTTCGTGATGGCGTGGCGATACCAGCGCATTGGATCCGGATGGAAAGAGACCAGCCTCTGGTGTTAACCTATTTGGATGGCTCCCCAATTTACCTGCACCCCGGGCGGACCTTCTATCAGGTCATGGGCACAACCTCCACTTACACTCAGGATGGAACGAACTGGCATTTTGTGTTTCAAACGCCTTAAGACATGAGATAATGGATTAGAATATTTGCATTCCCGCTTGGGATGGAGTTTTACGATGACCTTTGATCCCGTTTTTATCAGCAGTTTAACCCTCGTGTTGACCGCATTCGGCGGTGCGTTTCTTGCCGCGTTGTGGATCAGCCTTGTGGTATGGACATATCGCGATGTCCGTGCGCGGGCGAGAGACCCGTTGGTGCAAACCCTGGCGGCCTTGCTTGTGGCGGTCTTGAATCTGCCCGGTGCGCTTGTTTACCTCATCCTGCGTCCACCACGGACCTTGGAAGAGGAATATCAACGCACGCTGGAAGAGGAAGCCTTGCTTCAGGCTCTGGAAGACCTTCCGCTTTGCCCGGGCTGCGAACGGCGAGTAAAAGAAGATTGGCAGATCTGTCCCAATTGCCATACCAGGTTAAAGAAAACCTGCCATAACTGCTCGAAGTTCATGGAATTATCGTGGAATCTTTGCCCATATTGTGGAACGCCTGCACCGGGCATGAGGTTGGAATCGGCCAGCATGGAAGAGGCTTTGCGCGGCATGAAAACGGATGATGACTCCGGTGAAGTAAAGGTTGAATCGGATTAACATGAAAATAGAATCAATCAGCTTGCACCATCTTTCAATGCCGCTGATCGCGCCGTTTGAAACATCCTTTGGGCGTGAGACGAATCGCCAATGCGTCATTATTCAAATCCATTCCGAGGGACTTGTAGGGTATGGCGAGTGTGTTGCCACCCGCGACCCAGGGTATAACTACGAAACAACCGGCACGTCCCTGCATATTCTCAAGGATTTTATTGCGCCATTAATTCTTGGCCAAGATGTAAAGGATGCGCTTGATTTCCAGGAACGGGTCTCCGGTATTCGCGGACATCACCTCGCCAAAGCAGGCGTTGAAATGGCGATCTGGGATCTGCTCGGCAAGCAGGCAGGCAAATCCCTGCGCGAGTTGTTCGGGGGGGTGCGCGAAAAGGTTGAGGTGGGAGTCTCGATTGGGATTCAGGAATCAGCTCACGACCTGGTGCGGACCGCGGCGGACTTTATTAAGCAGGGGTATGCGCGGGTGAAGATCAAGATCAAGCCGGGCAGGGATATCGAAGACACGTCCGCCGTTCGCAGGGAATTCCCAAACCTGCGTTTGCAAGTGGATGCGAATTCCGCCTATTCAATGGAAGATGCCACGAAACTCAAGCCCTTGGATAAATTAAACCTGCTGCTGATCGAACAACCTTTGTTTGAAGACGATATTTGGGATCACCATAAATTTCAGATGCAGTTCGAAACGCCAGTTTGTCTGGATGAAAGCATTATCACACCGCGTCATGCGCGTTATGCCATTGAAATGAAAGCCTGCAGGATTATCAACATCAAAGCTGGCAGACTGGGCGGCTTGAGCCAGGGAGTGATGGTGCATGACCTGTGCCAGGAGCATAAGATGCCCGTTTGGTGCGGCGGCATGTTGGAGACCGGCATCGGGCGCGCCTCGAACCTTGCGCTGGCTTCACTGCCCAACTTTGTTTTGCCCGGTGATGTTTCTGCATCGGACCGTTATTATGCACGCGATATTACCAATGAACGTTTTGTATTAAATTCCGATTCGACCATTGACGTGCCGCGCGCCGCTGGCCTGGGCGTGACGATTGATGTGGAGGCCTTGAAAGCATTTTCACTGTCTCAAATTTTATTGGATAAAACTTCGTAATCCCATTTGGATGTGGTTATTGCAGCACGAGGCGCGCAACCTGCTTCGTGCTTTTATTTTGAAATTTTGTTGAGAACACATGAAACAAACCTTTGTATTGCTAATTTGCCTTTCCATTCTCGCGGCCTGCGTCCCTGCAACGGAGGCGCCGATGGAAGCAAGAACTTTGCCGACACCGAACCCCACTTCCACGCAGGAAATACTGCCCGACGCCTTATGGATCAGCCCCGCTGTTCCAGACAATTTGCGCCTTATCGCGCAAAAATGGGATATTCCACGGGTTGACGATCCCGCACTGGCCACGCAAAAACTGGATATATCTGCTTCAGGCGCTTTATGGGTTTACGCCCTGGTTGTGCCTTTTCCCACTGTGACAGATGACGTAACCTACGAGGATTTAATTTCCGCCTGGAAAGGCGCTCCTGCTGGACCGTTGATCGGGCACGGTTTACTGATGGCAGAATCCACTCTGGAGGCGTTTACTGCGCTTTGGGGCAAACCAGCTGGCGGCGCAGTACGCACCGTCCCCGAAGGGGGAAGTATATCGTCCGATAAGATATTGGATCTTGCCTGGGAGGATATGTCAAATTGGGCGATCATCCCATTCGAGGAAATCCAGCCAAAATGGAAGGTGCTGAGCGTGGACGGTCAATCTCCGATCCATAAGGATTTTGATGCGGAGGTATATCCGCTCAAGATAAATTTTGGGTTATCAGATCCCGAATCATTTGTATTGCCCGAATCGAATCGCGACGCTTCAAAATTAGCCACAGTTGTGTTAACGGGCGTCACGGCGTTGGTACGTGCTACTGCGTTTACCATGGAAACAAAAGGTGTGACGCGCCCCGGTGAGTTGATCCATGATTGGTTGTACGATGTGGATGTGGCACATATCAGCAATGAAGTGGCTTTCGATAAGAATTGCCCGTACCCAAAACCCGGGTATATCAATTTCATTTTATGCAGCGACCCTAAATATTTTGAATTACTGAAATATGTGGGGACGGATATTATCGAATTGACAGGGGATCATTTTACAGACCGTGGCACGCAAGCCATGCTGGATACATTGAAGTTGTACAAGCAATACAACCTGCCCTATTATGGCGGCGGCGCAAACGCTGAGGAAGCGCGCCTGCCTGTATTGATGGAAGTAAACGGCAACAAGATCGCATTCATGGGGTGCAATGGAAAGAAGTCATATATTTTTGTAAAAGCAACGGCGACCTCGCCCGGCGCAGCGGATTGTGATTATGATTTTTTCACGAAGCAAATTCAGGAGGTGACCGCACAAGGGTATATGGTCATCTTTACTTTTCAGCATGAGGAATGTTATCACCCCGGCCCGTGTTATGCGCATGGGGATGATTTTCGCAAGATGGCGGATGCCGGTGCGGTTGTGGTAAGTGGCAGTCAGGCGCATTTTCCGCATTTGATGGAGTTTCGCGGCGATTCCTTCATCCATTATGGTCTGGGCAACCTTTTCTTTGACCAGATGACGTATATCCTTCCGGATGGCAGCGTGATCGATGGAACCCGCCGCGAGTTTATTGACCGTCATGTATTTTATGATGGTCATTATCTTGGCATGGAATTGCTGACCGCGATGCTGGAGGATTTCTCACGTCCGCGACCGATGAATGAGCGCGAGCGGACCGCATTTCTCTCGGATTATTTCTATTTCAGCGGATGGACTCCGCTCCTGCCGACACCCGTTCCCCAGCCTACTGTCACGCTCACGCCGATTGTTTTGCCGTAATACTTGCGGTTATAACCGTTGCCCTGGTCTTCGCGGCCTTCCCTGTGACCAGCGCATTTGCCGCAGGCGATCCACCCCAGGTAAACGGAGAATTTCGCAAACGGGCTGTAAAGTATTTCTGTATTAAAATAGATGAGCTCCATTAATCCACTATCAAGTTATTGATTTGCGAATTTACATTATTCAAATGAGGTAATCATGAAAAAGAAGGTCATCCAGACCGATAAAGCCCCAAAGGCCATTGGTCCATATTCTCAGGCCATCCGCACCGACTCGATGGTCTACACTGCTGGACAGATTGGCCTTGACCCAGCTACAGGCGATTTGGTCGCAGGCGGCGTTGAAGAGCAAACCCGACAGGTAATTAACAACCTGCGGAGCGTATTGGAAGCGGCAGGTTCCAGCCTTGACCATGTGGTGAAGACGATCGTATTCCTTAAAGATATGAATGATTTTCCCAAAATGAATTCGATCTACGCCGAATACTTTGGCGCAAACCCGCCTGCGCGCAGTACGGTGGCTGTTGCCGGATTACCCAAGGGTGGGTTGGTGGAAATCGAAGCGATTGCATTAATTGCCTAATGTGATGCTTTCCAAGCTGGATGGTTTTGAAATTTGCCGAAAATTGTGTGCAGGCGGAGATCAAAGCCCAATCATTATGCCGACTGAGAGGAATGGTTACATTCCTCTTTGCACGCTGTAGCGTGGATCGATTTCAGAAGATGGTGCAGGTTTGAGGTAGGTGATAGCGCATGAGATCATACAGATTCATGGTGGTAGAATTAGCGTCCGCAGCATGTTGGGAGAGGGGACTACCTTTAACATTTTTTGCCTCTTGTTTCCAAAACAGCGGATACAATTACCCTATCACAGATAATTATCTTCCCGCTACTTCTTCCTGCGGGGAGGTCTTGCCGAAATCATAAAAATGACCACCCTGCCTTTTGTTTCCATCATTGTTCCCTGCTATAACGAGGAAGCCACCATCGGTCATTTGCTGGATTCCATCCTTGCGCAGACTTATCCGCGTGAACAGATGGAATTGATCATCTCTGACGGCATGTCCACTGACCGCACTCGGGAGGTGATCGCCGCATTCCAAAAAGAGCATGCCGATCTGGCTGTGCGCGTGCTGGGGAATTTGGTGCGTACGATTCCCTCGGGGCTGAATCAGGCGATCCGTGAGTCAAGAGGCGAGATCATTGTCCGTTTGGATGCGCATTCCATGCCCATCCCGGAATATGTAGAGCGCTGTGTTTCTGCTCATCGATCAGGTAAAGGGGATAACGTGGGCGGTATCTGGGAAATCCATGCAGGGGCCGAAACCTGGATGGCAGAATCCATTTCATTGGCGGCGGCGCATCCTTTGGGCGCGGGTGATGCGCAGTATCGCTTCAATGCAAAAGCAGGCGCGGTGGACACCGTGCCATTTGGCTCCTTCCGCCGTGAGTTAATCGATAAGATTGGCGGCTTTGATGAGACCTTGCTCACGAATGAGGATTATGAATTCAACACGCGCGTGCGTGAATCAGGGGGAACGGTCTGGCTGGAACCCTCCATTCGTAGTGTTTATTTTTCGCGCGGCACATTTGGAAAACTTGCGCTTCAATACTGGCGGTATGGTTTTTGGAAATTTAAGATGCTCAGGCGTTATCCGCAGACTTTACGTTGGCGGCAGGCTTTGCCGCCTGCCTTTGTATCAAGTCTGATTGCCTTGATTGTGTTATCCTTGTGGATTGTATTTATGCGGTACATTCTTGCAGTGCTATTGTTTGTTTATGTTATTTCCCTGGGTTTGGCCGGTTTGAAACTGGCAATCGAAAAACAGAAAGGCTTTCTTCTTTTGGGGGTGCCGCTCGCGATCACAACCATGCATTTTGCATGGGGTGCGGGATTCTTGTGGAGCGGCATATTTAGTTTGTTCAATAAAAATGGCTGATATCTACCGTCCTTCCCTGCGTCTAAGACCAAGCGAACAACGCTCCATTTTGATGGTGGGTGACTTGATCGCATCTGTCACTGCCATGGGTGCGGCTATTTATTCTTGGTATCAATACTCCCTGTACCGCTTGATAGAAAGCGGCTTGTCACCGGCCAGGGCAGAACGCCTGATTACGATCCAGGTTCCATTCTGGTTTTACCTGCTTCCCCTGGTCTGGCTCTTGTTAATGGTGGAATCCTATGACCCACATTCTGCCGGGAACTGGCGTAAAACCCTGCGCGGAATTGCAGTTGCCCCCATCGTGGGTTTGTTGGCATATTCCCTGCTTTTTACGATTAATCTCGACCCGAATTCCCTCCCGCGTATTGCAGTGGGCGCCTTCCTGGTCATCGCCTCGATCTTAACCCTGGGCTGGCGCGCCATCTATATTCGACTATACACCTCGTCCGGGTTAATGCGCCGCGTGCTGATCGTGGGCGCGGGCAAGGCAGGCTGCTCACTTGCGGATATTTATCGTAAACTCAGCCCTCCGCCTTTTCTCCTGCTTGGATTCATAGATGATGATTTAATAAAGAAGGGCAAGTCCTTTTATGGTTTTGCGGTGCTTGGAACCAGTGAGCATCTTTTGGATATCTTGGAAGATTACCGTGTTTCGGATATTGTGGTGGCAATTAACGGCGAGATCAAGGGTGAAACTTTTCAAACCATATTGGATACGCAGGAACGCGGAGTGGAAGTATCCCGCATGCCGATTTTGTACGAGGAGTTGACCCAGCGCGTGCCGATTGAACATCTCGAGTCGGACTGGGTCATCCGCTCTTTTGTAGACCAGGTGCGTGTCAGCGGTACGTATGAACTTTCCAAAAGATTGATGGATATTTTGGGAGGTGCTTTGGGTACCCTTGTCTTCGCTTTTATTTTTCCATTTATATCGCTTGCAATCCTTTTGGAAAGCGGCTACCCGATCTTTTATTCTCAAAAACGACTGGGAAAGGGAGCCACTACTTTCAAAATATATAAATTTCGCACCATGAAACAGGATGCGGAATTGGATGGTGAGGCAAAGGTAGCGTTGATAAATGATCCGCGTGTGACAAGAGTGGGTAATTTCTTACGCCATACTCGCCTGGACGAAACGCCTCAGTTTATGAGTGTTTTGCGCGGCGAGATGAGCCTGGTGGGTCCGCGCGCTGAACGACCTGAACTGGTGGCGGATTTTCAAAAGAAGATTCCATTTTATCGTGCGCGTTTGCTGGTAAAACCCGGTCTCACGGGATGGGCGCAGATTAATTATGGGTATGTTGCCACTGTGAAAGAGATGGTTGTCAAACTTGAGTATGACCTTTATTACATCAAACATCGTACCTTAAGTATGGATTTTGACATTGTGCTGCGTACGATTGGTACCGTCTTAAGAAGGACGGGTAGATGATGAAATATTTAGTGACCGGCGGCGCAGGCTTTATTGGTTCACATCTTGTGCGCGCTCTTTTGCAGCAGGGTGAGCGGGTTTGCGTATTGGATGATTTCTCCTCAGGCCAGCGTGAGAATTTGAAGGATCTGGATGTCGAAATCTTCGAAGGCGACCTGCGTGATGCTGCCAAAGTTGCTCAGGCTGTCAAAGGCGTGGATGTCATTTTTCATGAAGCGGCGTTTGTCTCCGTTCCTGAATCCATGGAAAAACCACAGGAATGTTTCGATGTAAATATTACAGGCACATCCATCCTGTTTGATGGGGCGCGCAAGGCGGGAGTGAAGCGTGTGGTGATTGCATCCAGTGCGGCAGTCTATGGCGATTCGGAGGCCATGCCTCTCGTGGAAGACGCGCCGCTTCATCAGTTATCACCCTATGCCATGTCCAAGCGTGTGGATGAAATGTATGCCGAATTGTTCACCCGCCAATTTGGTCTGGAGGTTGCCGCCTTGCGTTACTTCAATGTCTATGGCCCGCGCCAGCGACCCGACTCCATGTATGCCGCGGCTGTGCCGATTTTCATCCGCCGCATGCTGGACAACAAACCGATCACGATCTTCGGTGACGGCGGTCAGACTCGGGATCTGGTCAATGTCCGCGACGTGGTGCAGGCCAATTTTCTCGCAGCTGAGCACCCCGCCGCACCCGGGCAGATATTCAATGTCTGTACTGGGATCGAGACACGCCTGCTTGATTTGGTTGACATTCTTTATGAAATCTTTCCCGATGCCCCCAAACATGTTCATGCTGAACCGCGTACCGGTGATATCTATCGTTCCCTTGGCACGCCAGGGAAAATAATGGATGTCCTCGGCTTCAAACCTCAAGTCAGTTTGGCCGAAGGTTTGAAAGAAGCGGTGAAAGAGATGCGTGGTGGTTAATATATCCACAGGTTCGCCAACACCTGAGTGTGTAAACACATTCTGCGCAATTAATACTATGTCTTGCATTTCTCTCATCCATTTAAACTCATCCACCATCCTTTCAAATGTCATCCAGCTCTCACATTCGTAACCGCTTCGTCTTAATTGGAGATATCGCCCTCATCATCGTTTCGGTGCTGGGCAGTTTTGCCTTGCGCCTGGATGTGAGTGAACTGCCGTTTTATTTTCCTGCCGCCCTGGTAATGTGTGCGGTGGCATTACTCGTCAAGATCCCGGTTTATTTTTACTTCGGCTTGTATCGCCGCTTGTGGGTCTATGCGAGCACCAGCGAACTTCGCTTGATTACGGTCGCGGTGACGGCGGCTTCCGTCTTGACCTCTGGCGTGATGCTTTTACTCATCAGCTTTGGGTGGATTCAGCCCGGCATGCCTCGCTCCGCGCTAGGCATTGACTGGCTCCTGTCACTTGTCCTGATCGGCGGCTCACGCTTTGCCCTGCGCATCCTTGCAGAGCAGAATACCCCGTCGCGCAAAGGAAAAGCCAGGCGCGTTCTCATCATTGGCGCAGGGGATGCGGGCGCGCTGGTTGTACGTGAACTGCAAAAATCATCCCAGTTAAATCTGGTTCCCGTCGGCTTTCTCGATGACGACCCTGCCAAGCAGAATCATCAGATCTACGGCGTCTCTGTCATCGGCAGGGTAAATAAACTCGGGGATATTCTCGATAATCAGCAGGTGGATGAAGTCATCATCGCCATTCCATCCGCGCCCGGGCGTATCATTCGTTCGGTCAATGATGCTTGCCGGAAAAAGGGAATCTCCTCGCGTACCATGCCGGGCATGTATGAACTGATTGGCGGCAAGGTCAGCGTCAATCGATTGCGTGAGGTGGATATCACCGACCTGCTGCGCCGTGAGCCCGTCACAATTGATGATCATTTGGTGGGTTCGATCCTCGGCGGCAAACGGGTGCTGGTCACGGGCGCGGGCGGCTCCATCGGACGTGAGATTTGCCGCCAGGTGGCGCGCTGGTCACCCGCGGAGCTCATCTTGCTCGGGCATGGGGAGAACAGCATTTTTGAATCGCTGCTCGAACTCAATGAAGATATGCCTTCCTTGTCCATTCATCCTGTCATTGCCGACGTGCGTGATGCCAGCCGCATCGAAGAGATGTTTAGACTGCACCAGCCGCAGGTGGTCTTTCATGCCGCCGCACATAAGCATGTCCCTTTGATGGAAGCGAATGTCGAGGAGGCGGTCACGAACAATGTCCTCGGCACGAGAAATGTCGTCGAAACAGCGAACAGGTATCGGGTCGAAAGACTCGTGCTCATTTCCACTGATAAAGCCGTGCGCCCCGTCAGCATCATGGGCGCAACCAAGCGCCTTGCGGAGATGATCGTCCTCGATACCGCACAGCGTACGAAGCGCGCGTATTCGGTTGTCCGTTTTGGGAATGTGCTCGGCAGCCGCGGCAGCGTGGTGCCGCTTTTCAAAAATCAAATTGCGCGCGGCGGACCCGTTACCGTGACACATCCTGAAATGCATCGTTATTTTATGACCATCCCCGAAGCGGTGCATCTTGTTTTGCAAGCCGCTTCAATGGGGCAGGGCGGCGAGGTGTTTATGCTCAATATGGGTCAGCAGGTTCGCATTCTCGATCTGGCGGAAGACCTGATCAAACTTTCCGGCTTGGAACCGCATCGTGATATCGATATTGCTTTCACAGGGATTCGTCCAGGCGAAAAACTGAGGGAAGACCTTTGGGAGGAGGGTATGCAATTCGAGCCCACGCAGCATGCGGAAATTTTTCGCGCCGCCGAGGAGGAGAAAGTGGATGGCGAAGCCCTTGGCCGCGTCATTGAAGAACTTACGCAATTTACGCTTCACTCCGAGACCGATGACCTGGTTCGCGCACTCAATGGTTTTCTCCCCTCCAGCTCCATCCGCTCCACTCCACCGCCTGACATGACGTCGGTGGTTTAGACGGTTGAGTAGCGGAGCGTATCGAATTCACATGCCTCAGGTTTCCCTAGCAGATTGGAATCAATTCTTAGAGAAGCACCCCAACACACATTTATTGCAGATGGGTGAATGGGGTGAATTAAAAAATAATTTTGGCTGGAGCCCCGTGCGCCTGGTGCTTAACAACGAAGTTGGCGCACAGATCCTTTTCCGCCGCCTGCCTTTGGGCTTGACTATCGGCTACATGCCGAAACCCGTGGATGGTGGACAGTGGGCAGTGAACGATGGAGAGTTTTGGAAGGAGGTGGATTCGATTTGTAAAAAGAATCATGCCATCTTCCTCAAAGTTGAGCCCGACGTCTGGGCTGAAGAATTTCATCTTCGATTTTCAACCTTCAAGCCTTCACCTCATAACATCCAGCCTCCCCGTACCATTATCGTTTCCATCAAGGAGGATGAAGAACAAATTCTTGCGCGCATGAAACCAAAATGCCGCTATAACATCCGCCTTGCCGAAAAAAAAGGCGTGACAGTTCGTGAATGGGATGATATCCATGCCTTCCATGAAATGATGGCTGTCACAGGCGGACGCGATAACTTCGGGGTGCATACAAAAGAATATTATCAACGTGCTTATGAGTTATTTCACCCCAAAGGGACATGTGAATTGCTGGTGGCCGAATTCGAAGGCAAACCGCTGGCCTCGCTGATGGTCTTTGCAAACGGGAAACGCGCCTGGTACGTCTTTGGCGCATCGAATGATCAGGAACGCAATCGCATGCCGACCTATCTCTTGCAATGGGAAGCCATGCGCTGGGCAAAGGCGCGCAGCTGTGAAGAATACGACCTGTGGGGTGTTCCCGACGAGAATGAAGAAACGCTCGAAGC
>CAZEGE010000060.1:0-19640 GCA_964511765.1 uncultured Anaerolinea sp. | reverse complement strand
TCGCCGCCGCCGGTTCGGTGCTGGCGAAGAAGGAAGAAATCACCTATGTCACCGCTCTGGTGATTGTTACTGCCTTGCCCTTGATGGTGATTGCCCCACTAATTGCAGGCGCACTGAACATGCCTGAACCAGTGGCCGGTGCATGGTTCGGCGGCAACGTTGACACGACAGCGGCAGTGGTTGGCGCAGGCACGATCTACGGAGAGACTGCCCAGCAAATCGCCAGTATCGTAAAGCAAACCCAGAATGTGCTGATTGGTGTTGTGGCTTTCCTGCTGGCGTTGTATTTCACCACGGTCGTGGAAGGTAAGAAGGAAAAACCCAGTGCCTCAATCATCTGGCAGCGCTTCCCCAAGTTCGTTTTGGGCTTCCTGCTCGCTTCCCTGATCTTCACTCTTGGATGGATTACCAAAGACGCCTCAGGGGCCATTGGCGGCATGAAAGATTGGGCCTTCTGCCTGGCTTTCGTCTGCATGGGTCTGGAACTCGAAGTAGCCAGTTTCAAGAAGATGGGCTGGGCACCAGTCATTGTGTACTTGATCGTGACCCTTTTCAACACCTTGTTGGCCCTCGCTGTCTCCTGGTTGATCTTCGGCTGGCTCTTCCCCGCCAGTTTGTAAACTTGAAAAATTGTCTGGTACGTTCCGATCATTAAATGACCGGTTAGGTAAAGGCGGGTAGGGAAAGAATCATGTTGACGTTACTTTCCCTACCCTGCCAATTACTGACACGGTCGCAAGGAGAAAATTATGGCTGCGGACTCAAAGACCCCTTTGCTGGATCAACTTGAAGATGGGCCCTGGCCAAGCTTTGTGACAGAAATCAAGCGAGCCGCTGAAAAGAAGGATTCGGCCAAAGATTTGCTGCACCAGCTTGAACGGTCGTATGAAGACCGGATTGGCCATTGGAAGCATGGTGGGATTGTAGGTGTGAAAGGATATGGTGGGGGTGTAATCGGCCGTTATTCCGATCTTCCTGAAGAATTCCCCGCCGTGGCGGAGTTCCACACCTTACGGGTAAATATGCCCGCTGGATGGTTCTACACTTCGGAAAAACTGCGCGAACTCTGTGATGTGTGGGATAAGCATGGAAGCGGTTTGACCAATATGCACGGGGCTACCGGTGACATCATTCTGCTTGGCGCTCCGACAAAAGCTCTCCAGCCCTGTTTCGATGATCTCGAGGAAATTGGCTTCGACCTGGGCGGATCGGGCAGCGACATGCGCACACCCTCCTGTTGCGTGGGTCCAGGCCGTTGTGAATTCGCCTGCATCGATACCCTGGACCTTCTCCATAGCATCACCATGGAGTTTCAGGATGAACTGCATCGCCCGATGTTCCCCTACAAATCCAAGATCAAGATTTCCGGCTGTGCGAATGATTGCGTGGCTTCACTAGCCCGTTCCGATTTTTCAATCATCGGCACCTGGCGTGATAGCATTCGCATCGATCGGGATGAAGTAGCCAACTATGCCAATGAAGGCATGGATATTCAATCGGAAGTTGTAGGGTTATGCCCAACCGGTTGTATGAAATGGGATGCGGAAGCCAAAGAGTTGTCCGTCGATAATGGTGAGTGCAATCGTTGTATGCACTGCATCAACACAATGCCCAAGGCATTGCGGCCAGGCAAGGAGAAAGGCGCCACCATCCTTGTTGGCGGTAAAGCGCCAATCGTGCGCGGCGCATTGCTCTCATGGGTAATCGTTCCGTTCATGAAGATGGAACCACCCTATGATGAATTCAAAGACCTGGTTCGCCGGATTTGGGAATGGTGGGATGAAAACGGCAAGATGCGCGAACGTCTCGGTGAACTGATCAATCGTTTGGGGATGCGCGCCTTTTTGAAAGCTGTTGATCTGCCGCCCCTACCCCAGATGATTCGCGCCCCACGCGCCAATCCCTACTATTTCTGGGATCCTGAGGAGGTGAAATAATGGCCACCAGAACTGACTTCGGTCCTCCGAATTATAAAGATATGCTTCCCCCCGTCATCCTCAAAAATTACGGACTGTGGAAATATCACGAACAGGTAAAACCAGGCGTACTCAAACATGTTGCTGAGTCAGGGGATGAACTGTTCACGGTGCGCGTTGGCTCTGGACGTTTGGTGAGCACAGACTGGATTCGCGATGTCTGTAATATCGCCGAGAAATTCTGTGGCGGTCACCTGCGCTTTACCAGCCGCCACAATCTGGAATTCCTGGTTTCTGACAAAAACCAGGTGGAACCGCTGATCGCCCTCTTGAAAGAGCAGGGCTATGCCATCGGTGGAACGGGTCATGCCATCAGCAACCCGGTACATACCCAGGGCTGGATCCATTGCCACACACCCGCGACTGATGCGTCCGGGATTGTCAAGGCGGTAATGGATGATCTCTATGAATACTTTGCTGATTCAAAACTGCCCGCCTATTGCCGTATTTCATTGGCTTGCTGTCTCAACATGTGCGGCGCTGTGCATTGCTCCGACATTGCCATTCTGGGCATCCATCGAAAGCCGCCAGTGGTGAATCACGATGTAGTGCGCGCCAAATGCGAAATCCCCAATGTAATTGCAGCCTGTCCGACAGGCGCCATTCGCCCCGACCCAAAGGAAAAGTCCCTGACAGTAAATGAGGACAAGTGCATGTACTGCGGCAACTGTTATACCATGTGCCCGGGCATGCCTCTGGCTGACCCCATTGGCGATGGTGTCTCGATTTGGGTTGGTGGAAAAATCTCCAGCGCCCGTACTCCACCCAGATTCTCACGTCTGGCCATCCCCTTCATACCTAATAATCCTCCACGCTGGCCGGAAGTAACAGATGCGGTACGCAATATTGTTGAAACGTGGGCAACACACGCTCATAAGCATGAGCGCATGGGCGAATGGATTGACCGTGTTGGCTGGGAACGCTTCTTTAGTCTGACCGGAATCCCGTTCACTGTCCAACTCATCGATGACTACACCCTCGCCTCTGAGACCTTCCGTTCCACGCCTTCCTTCAAGTGGTAATGAGGTGAATCATGAGCGATGAAACGACTCAGGAGATGAAGGATCAGATCGTTGAATTCTTCAAGAAAAAAGGGAAGATGATGACTCACCGCGATGTTGCCAGCGGCCTGGGCTTGGACCAGAAACTGGTCAAGAAAGCGCTCACTGAACTGATCAATGTGGGCACATTGGAATTCACATCGTTCGGCGGTGCGACGTTTATCAAACTTCCTGATGCATAAACATGCTTGGGTACTTTGAAAATAACAAAAACTGTATTAGGAGATTGATATGCCTGTAGTGGACTTAAATGGAATCCAAGTGGACGTGGACGAGGATGGTTTCATCGAGGATCCTGCTGTATGGAATGAGACCCTGGCGGTTGAACTTGCCAAGGTCGAGGATGTCGAAACCCTGACCGAAGACCATTGGAAAGTAATCAACTACCTGCGGAATTATTTCCAGCAATTTGGTATTGCCCCCATGATCCGCAAACTGTGCAAAGAGACTGGGTACGACCTTAAGACGATTTACGTGCTGTTTCCCAGTGGACCTGCCAAAGGCGCGTGCAAGGTCGCGGGTCTGCCAAAACCAACCGGTTGCGTCTAGTCCCAGCCTGGAGCCTGATCGTCCAAAACAGGGATGGGGGGACGTGGATGTGCGAGAAACGCCATCTCATTGCCTCCCATCCCTTTGCTCTACCTTTGAGGCCGTATGGAAGCAAGCGATATCTTCTGGAACATCCTGTCATTATTCTTCATTGGCCTGGCCTATTTTTCGACGATTACCTTCGTGGTCGGAATGTTGTGGAGGTTGATCGGTTATCTGCGTACGCCGATGCCGTATCCACATACACTCACACCGGGTCCCAAAACTGAGGGGGGATCTGTTCTGCGGGTTTTGGGCGACGTAACGATTTTCCCGAATTTATTCAAGGCGGATAAATGGCTGTGGGCCGGTGCGTGGATTTTTCATGCCGCACTGGCGGCCATCCTCTTCAGGCACTTGCGCTATTTTACCTACCCGGTGCCCGGCCTGGTTTTATTTATGGAAACGGTGGCCCTGTTCTTTGGCTGTCTGTTTGGCGCAGCGGCTCTGTTCCTGTTCTGGCGGCGGCTTGGTTTGCCTCGTACTTTGTATATTTCCAACATCCCCGATTATTTTGCGCTCGTCCTGCTCGGCCTGATCGCAGGGACAGGACTTGCGGTGAGCTACTGGCTGCACGTCAACATTGTGGATGTAAAAGGTTTCATCATGGGCTTGATGACCCTTCGTCCGGTTGAGATTCCCCACCACCCACTCTTTCTCCTGCACCTGTTTTTTGTCCTCATTCTGATGCTTTATTTTCCGTTCAGCAAATTACTCCATGCGGGCGGCATCTTCTTCAGCCCTTCGCGCCACCAGCCGTTTACTGTACAGGAGCGCGGGAAACACTCCGCCAACTCTTAACCATTCGTTTGGAAACTACATAACCTGAGAGCCGTTGATGTCTAAATTCAATGAGACCCCCATCATAAAAGACCCTGCCATAAAAGGCGTGTTGAAATCGCCGCGGATCCGTGAGCACGCTTCGGCGGAGGTTCATTGCTACCCGAGCAGACCCAAGGATACCGCCGCGATTGGCTTGCCGACGGAACGAGTCCCGGAGTGGCAGGCATGCGCTATTGCAAAGTTTGGTGAACTGCTCGAAAAGAACCAGGCCCTGCGCGTCTACATGGATGCCTGTGTCCGCTGTGGAGCATGCACCGATAAATGCCAGTTCTTTTTGGGGACAGGCGACCCACAGAATTTTCCCGTTGCCCGCGCGGAACTGATGCGAAAAGTTTATCGGCGCTACTTCACCCCGGCCGGTCTTTTCCCGGACCTTGGAGATGCCGCCGATTTCGACGAGGAAATGCTCCAGAAGTGGTACACCTACTTTTACCAGTGTTCAGAATGCCGCAGATGCTCGGTCTTCTGCCCATATGGAATTGATACTGCTGAGATCACCATGGCCGCCCGCGAGATCATGGCTTCGATCGGCGTCTCCACGAAGTACGTCACGGAAGTTGTGGCAAAAGTGTATTCGACAGGCAACAACCTGGGCATCCCACCTGCCGCGTGGAAAGATAACTGCGAATTCCTCGAGGACGATGTGCAGGAAGAGACCGGCCTGCCCATCCGCTTCCCCGTGGATGTGAAGGGAGCCGGTGTCCTGCTCGTGCCTCCCTCCGCCGACAACTTCGCCAACACAGACACCATGATCGGTTACGGCAAGCTCTTCCATTATCTGGGCGTCAATTGGACGACCAGCACCTATTGCAATGAGGGCGGCAACTTTGGCTTATTCCTCAACTATGACAACCTGAAAAAGGTCAACCGCCGCATTCTCGACGCCGCCCGTGAATTAAAGGTAAAGACCATCATCTGGGGTGAGTGCGGACATGCGTGGCGAGCCGGCATCATGACCCCTGCGCTCAACGGCCCAATGGATGAATTTGACCCGCCCTATCCGTACCACATCAGCCAGTACATCGTTGATATGTTCCACAAGGGCGCGTTCAATGGACGGATTGATAAGTCTGCCAACGATGAATACCTCGTCACTTATCACGATCCCTGCAACTCGGCGCGGGCAGGTTATCTGATCGAGGAACCGCGCGAGATCATCCGCGCCGTCTGCAATCGTTTCATCGAAATGCCTGCGAATACGATCCGCGAAAAGACCTTCTGCTGCGGCGCGGGCAATGGCTTGTTGACCGACGAACTTATGCCGATCCGTATGGCTGGCGGCAAGCCGCGTGCGCTGGCTGTCAAGTATACGGGCGCGAATTATCTGGCAACGGTCTGCGCGATCTGTAAGGCACAATTGCCGGAATCCATGCACTACTGGGATGTGCCGGTCAAAGTAGGCGGCGTGATCGACCTGCTGGCGCGCGCCCTCAAACTATAACCCCGGAGCCGATCATGCGCAAAATAGCCTTATCTCTGGTCGTCATCGGAACCCTGCTCCTGATCTTTATTTGGTATCCACAAGTAGTTGAAAAGCCGGTCAAAGATGGGCCTGGCCCGCTATCGGTTTACCTGGACCCCAGCCTGCCCGCTCCTGAGTATCACAGCCCGCTTGAGTGGTGGCAGACCCATCACATGGACGTCGTCAACCGCGGCGATTTAATTCAGGCAGATTGCCTGCAATGCCACGATCCTGCGACCTCCTGTAACAATTGTCATAGCTATGTTGGCGCAAACGAGATTGTCCCTTAGGTTATGCCTATGTCCACTAATCCTTCTCAAACACCAAGACCATCTGCCTTCACCACCCGCCGCCAGTTCATTCAACTTGGACTGGCTACACTGGGCGCGGCCTGGCTAGGAACCTTGTTACAGTCACGCTTGTTCCCATCCATAAATACAACACAGGAAGCCCAGCCTGTTTCATTTCCATTGGCTGACCTGCCAGTGGGCGGCACAAAGGCCATCATGTATGGCGGGGTTTCCGTTCTCGTCCTGCGGACAGTGGAAAGCTTGCGGGCTTTCTCCCTGACATGTACGCATCTTGGCTGTACCGTTCAGTGGCAGACCGATAAAAAGGAATTTTACTGTCCCTGTCATGATGGCCGCTTCGATGAATTCGGTGACGTGCTGGCAGGACCTCCCCCGATCCCGTTGGAGCAGATCCCTGTCCGCGTGGAAGGCGGGACGATTACAGTGGGTGAGGTGTAGCAATGAAAAATTTCCTGATCATCCTTGGCGCTTTGGTCTTCTGCACCTCATTGTTTCTGGCGCTGGGAACACCTTCGACTGCACAGGCATTACCTGAATATGCGGCTCAAACAGGTGAACCCTGTTCCTCCTGTCATATCAGTCCATCGGGCGGCGGGCCGCGCGGACCGCGTGGTCAGGCTTGGGTTGCCTCGAACAAGCCAGGCGCGATCCCCGACTTGATGGCATCGCTCGAATTGTTGGGCGTCGAATTGAGCGTGGATCAAACCTATTTCACGGTGGCAGACCCACAGGTTCAGGAAGCGGAAGCGCTCGATGTCGCTCCTGCCCAAAGTAAAAAATTATTCCACTGGCTGAGTCAATATGACGGTAACTAATCCCAAATCCAAACTGCGAGTTTCCCGAAGAGATTTTCTGAAACTTGGCACCGCGACAGTAGTAGCCGGAGCAGGTTTGACTGCATTGAAACCTGCTGACAAGTCGCTTGCATCGCAGACTGTTTCATCAGAAGAGAAGATCGTCAAAACCACCTGCGCGCTGTGCCCATCCGGCTGCGGACTGGACGTGCGCGTGGTGAATGGGAAAGCCGTGAAGGTGGAAGGCAGCGCGCTCCACCCGTTGAACCAGGGCGTGTGCTGTTTGAAGGGACAGACTTCACTTGAAATGTTGTACAGCCCCGAGCGGATCGAGCATCCTCGCATCCAAACCGGCGAGCGCGGCTCAGGCGATTGGAAGGAGATCTCGTGGGACGAAGCGCTTGGCATTGTCGCGGATAAGTTGATCGAATTGCGCAAAGCTGGAAAGTCCCATACTGTGGCACTCATGCACGGCGACTTACGCGGACAAATGCGCCAGATGGTTCAGCGATTCATGCGAGCCTATGGTTCGCCGAATATGATCTCGCGCGAGAGTCTCGGCGAAGGTACGGCCCGCATGGCGATGTGGCTTTCGCAAGGCATCAACGGTTTGCCGGTTTACGATATTAATAATTCCAATTATGTAATGACCTTCGGCGGGAACTTGCTTGAATCCAGCCGCAACGTGATCAGCTACTTGGGCGCAACCGCTTTTATGCGCCGCGGCAGGCCCCAACGCGGAAAACTGGTGGCGGTTCATCCGCGCCTTTCCGTGACAGGCATCAAAGCCGACGAGTGGATTCCGATCCGCCCCGGCACGTACGGCGCGCTGGCGCTTGGCATGGCAAACGTCATCGTCAACAGCAACTTGTACGACGAAACTTTCGTGCGCGACTTTACCTTCGGCTTTGAAGATTTTGAAGACGCCGATGGAGACAAACATCAGGGCTTTAAATCGCTCGTACTCGAATCCTACACGCTTGAGCGTGTTTCGAATATTACCGGCATCGCCACCGACATCATTGCGCGCCTGGCTGGTGAGTTTGCCACCAACCGCCCGGCGATTGCTGTTCTGCCCACCGAGTCCGGCGAACTTTCCAGCGGCAATGCGCTGTATACCGCGCTGGCTGTCCACGCGCTGAATGCGCTGGTCGGTTCGATTGACGCAAAGGGTGGCGTGATAATCCAGCGTTTTCCCGAGCTTGTAGATTGGCCCGCCTACTCGCTCGACTCAGTTGCACGCACTGGCGAGTCACAAGAGCGTATCGATGGCGCGGGAACAAAATTCCCTCTCGCGCTTTCGGCTTACCAAAATGTTCCCGAACATATCCTGGCGGAAAAGCCTTATCCGCTGGAAATGCTCATGCTGTTGAACGCCAATCCTTTATACGATATACCAAACGGCGGGCGTTGCGTCGAAGCGCTGATGAAGGTTCCGTTCGTCGTCAGCTTCGCCTCCACGTTGGATGAAAGCGCCGCGCACGCCGACCTGATCCTGCCTGCCAGCACCTTCCTCGAAATCTGGGGCGATGACTATCTCGAAGGCACAGGCTACGCGGGCATCTCCCTGCGCCGCCCCGTTGTCGACCCGGTTCACGACACACGTAACGCGGGAGATATCCTTCTCGATCTCGCTCATCGCATCAGCGGACCTTTGGTGAATGCCCTGCCCTGGACCAATTACCAGGAACTAATTACCAACCGCCTCTCCGCCTTCAATTGGGAAAAGTTGGAAGCCAACGGCAATTGGTCTGAGATGATCTATTTCAACGCCACACCCGGCAGTCAGGCGTGGAATGATGTGGTGGGACATGACCGTTTGAATGCGCCGAAAGATGGACGCTTCGATTTCTTCTCGCGTGAGCTGTTTGCAGTGTTCGCCTCAGACTCCCCCGAAGCCTGCCTCCCGCACTTCGAGATTCCATCCACTCTGGCAGATAGCACCGCCGACGCGCTCGAATACCCGTTCCTTTTGGTGACACAACCACTGATCACACAGTCTCAACAATGGCAGGGCATCATCCCGACCTTGCAGGAATGCTACGGTTTGCAGGGATATGTCAAATGGGATAGTTGGGTGGAAGTTGGTCAAAAGGCCGCCGAAGCCCTCGACCTGCAAAACAGTGACCGGGTCTGGGTTGAATCGGCGCTTGGGCGCGTGCAAGCTGTGGTACGTATCCATGCCGGGTTGTGGCCAAATGCGATCTTCCTGCCTCCCGGTCAGGGACATCACACCCTTGTGCGTTGGGGCCGTTATGCCGACGACAACCTTGTGGTGGGTGCGAATCCCAACACGTTGACCAAAGTCAGTAGTGAGCCGTTGACCGGATTGGCTGTCTCTGGTCCCACGCGCGTCCGTATTTACCGGGCTTGACCCGAGGCTTTATTTCTGGAGGTAGAACATGCCCCGCTGGGGAATGGTGATTGACCTTGACAAATGCTTCGCCTGTCAGAGCTGTACCGCAGCCTGCCGGATGGAAAACAACACGCCTGTCGCTGGAAAGAATCAGGCGGATATGGGACGCGCCATTCTGTGGAATGAGGTCCTGCCTTTCGTGGAAGGGGAATACCCGAACGTCACCGAGACGATGATCCCTCGTCCCTGTATGCACTGCGATGACCCGGCCTGTGTGAAAGTCTGCCCGGTGCAGGCAACGTACAAAACCGAGGAAGGCGTTGTGCTGATTGACTACGAACGCTGCATCGGCTGTCGCTTCTGCACGGTGGCCTGCCCATACCAGGTGCGTTACTTCAACTGGTTCGCGCCCGAATGGCCTGAAGCGCTCAAAGCACATCTCAACCCTGACACTGAAGTTGCGCCTCGCCTGAAAGGTGTGGTGGAAAAATGCACCTTCTGCGTTCAACGCCTGCGCAAAGCACGCGAGATAGCGGAAGCGGAAGGCCGTACGTTCGCCGCCACCGACTATATCCCGGCCTGCGTCGAAACCTGCACCGGTCATGCCCGCTACTTCGGCGACCTCGACGATCCGCAGAGTCTGGTATCACAACTTGTGGCCAGCCCAAGGGCGTTCAGATTACAGGAAGAAATGGGCACAAAGCCAAAGGTTTACTACTTGAAGGAAGGTTGAGATCAAGGAACACCTTAGATGACATCAACTCTTAAACATGAATCTGAACTTGAACAGACTGTCCTCCAGCCGCTGCGCCACACCTCCATGCAGTTTAAATTTGTCGTTGCAGGGCTGGGATTGGTTGTTGCGCTTGGTGTTGTAGCGCTTGCAAATCAATGGTGGCTTGGCCTGGGCGTGACCGGCCTCAACCGTCCCGTTTATTGGGGAGTTTACATCACCAACTTCGTATTTTTCATTGGCATCAGCCACGCAGGGACGTTGATCTCCGCCATCCTGCGCGTGACACAGGCCGAGTGGCGGCGTCCGATTACCCGCATTGCTGAAGCCATCACCTTCTTTGCTCTCATTCTTGGCATGCTCCAAATCTGGATCGACATGGGACGTCCTGAACGCATTCTTTTTCCATTTCTCTTTGGACGCTTCCAATCACCCTTCCTGTGGGACTTTACCTGTGTGGGTGTTTACCTGATGAGCAGCATGCTCTACCTGTACCTGCCTATGATCCCTGACCTGGCCCGAATGCGCGACCGCATGACCGATGCGCCTCGCTGGCGGCGCTGGCTGTACAACATGATGTCATTTGGCTGGCACGGAAATCACGAACAACATCGTCGATTGGAAGTTGCAATCGGTATCATGGCGATCGTTATCATCCCGGTTGCGGTATCAGTGCACACCGTCGTCTCATGGATCTTCGGTATGACAATGCAGCCAATGTGGCATTCCACCATTCTTGGACCCTACTTCGTGGTTGGCGCAATCTTCTCAGGCATCGCCATGCTGTTCCTCTTCATGACTCTTCTCCGCCGCGCATGGCACCTTGAAAAATGGATCACAGCAACCCAATACAATTATCTTGGCATCCTGCTGCTTGTGATGAGCGTCTTTTGGGGTTACTTCACACTGGCAGAATTCCTCACCACGGGCTATGCCACACTAACACATGAAACTGAAGTGCTCCATGCCAAATTGACAGGCGAGTATGCGCCTTTCTTCTGGGTGATGGTCGTGGGAAACCTCATCATCCCCTTCGCGATCCTGATCCGCCGTCAGGGACGTACCCCTGTTGGCACGTTCATTGCCTCGCTTTCGATTGTCGTTGGCATGTGGGTCGAGCGTTTCCTGATCGTTGCGCCCAGCCTCACCCGTCCTTCGCTTGGGTTATTGCCGGCGGTTTACGCGCCATCCGTCACAGAGGTTGCGATTACAGCCGGCTCGCTTGCGTTGTTTGCTCTGCTATTCATCCTCTTCTTCAAGGTCTTCCCCGCCATCTCGGTCTGGGAGGTCGAAGAAGGTGAGGCTGTCGAAGCGATCCAACAGAAGGCGCGTGAACTGGCGCATGCTGCCGATTAGGAGTTGAAATGGCACAATGGTTCTTTGACACCCCCGGCATTGGTTCCATCATCGTATTTGTGGTCGCTGTTTCCGTCTTCATTGCCTACGTCAGAATGTTTCGCTGGATTCAAACCACACCTTCTGATCCTGAACCTAAAAACGAACCGTCTACCTCGGATGTGGAAAAATGACGCGACGAATCCTGATCCCCTCCCTGATTCTTTTCGCAGTGTTGGCATTTGCTTTCTCTTCGGCCTCCGCCTCTTCATCGACCCTTGACCTGTCACCGTCCAACGGGCAGACTCTCGTCCCGGGCAATTATTGCATCTCCTGCCACCTGGCAGATGACCCGCGCCTCGTTCCCGTCACCGCATGGACGGGCAGTATCGCGCGCGAAGTGGAGAGCCCCTGCCCCGCAGCGACAAAGATTCGCGAGGAGCTGTATTACACCGAGCGCATGTTGCTCATGATCGACCGCGCTCATGTGACGGCAGGCGCTCTTCCCGAAAAGACTCAGGCCCGACTGGATGGCTACACCCAGCGTTACAGCCGCATGTTGGATGTCCCTGTCACCAGCCTCGATGCCTTTGTCAGTGAAGCACAATCCACTCGCTATCAATTGAATAAAGTTTATACCAGCCTGAATCAAATTGCTGAATACAATAAACAACGGACAGTGCTGCTCTATGCTGGCATCATCACGTTGATCGTGCTTGTGTCGCTGGCATGGGGAATTTACAACACGCGTTCCATCCATGCCGGGAGTATCAAAAAACCGAAGGCGATTTTTGGAAGCGCAATATTTGTTCTGGTCGTTTTGGCTCTCTTCACCTTACCGATCTTTCGCATTCCAGCCGTTGAGGTCGTGGTAACAACAACCGAGGAACAGGAAGCACAAGCCATTCTGGATACCGCTGACCGTTCGGCGATCACCGCTGACCGTGCCCAGGCACGCGCCTGGATGATTGCGCGGCTTGGCGCAATCTGGAATGAAACAGATTCTACTCAAGCGCAGGCTGTTCTCGAAGAATCGTTGACTTCCATTCAACTGGTCCGCGAGAACGAGAATGCTCTCTGGGGCCAATCCCTGTCGGTGCAAGAGGCAATGGTTGGTGTTCCAATCGATATGGAAAAAGCTGACCTGATCGCCGTTGACCTGAATGCGGCGCGCGCCCGTTTGTGGAGCCTTCCTCTTATCGCTATCGAGTGGAATAAGATTGATCCCGCTCGCGCTTCTGCTTTGTTGAAAGTCGAACAGGATTCCCTTGAATCGCAGACTGGTATTTATCGCGACATGCAATTGCGTGGCGTAGCTTTGGCCTGGGCTGAGGTTCAACCGTCGCAGGCGGTACCAGCCGCCGGCGGAATCAGTGATGCGTCCATCCGCGCATGGACACTCCGCGAAGTGGCGGTCATCACGAAGGACGTATCCATCTTTGATCTTGCGGCCGAAGCGGCGCGTGAAGTTGAAAACCATGTCCAGCGCGCACGAGTTTTACGAGAAGTGGCGGCGGCATCTGGAGATAAGAATCTCTTTGATGAAGCGCTGGCTGCGTTGGACGGCGTTACAGACGCATCGCTGGCTTATGCCTTGAGTGACCTGGCTACTGCTTCGGGAGACTTATCCCTCGTTGAGCAAATTGATCCGGCTTATCCCGATGCACGTGCCAATGCGCTTCTGAAATTGGGAGAGTATCAGGCTGCCTGGGATGCTGCGTCTGCCATCGTTGATCCGTATGAGAAGGCTCGCGCTCAAGCCGCCATTGCTAGCGCATGGGAAAACGCGGACGCCGCATCGCTGATCGAGGTGCCGTTGTATCGTGACCTGGCCTTGCGCGATGTCATCCAAAAAACTGGTAATGTGACACTGACGGATTCCCTCCAGTCTGTTTACTATAAGGTGCAGTCGCTGACCGCCCTTGGCGATTATGAAACGGCAATCCAAACCGCTGACGGAGTAGACGACTCTTATCCGTTGATTGAATTGGTTTTGGCGCTGGCGGAGGAAGATCCGCAGGCCGCGCTTTCCCTCATCGAGAAGATGAGCCGCGAGTCTGACAAGGCGATTGCATTGAGAGCGATTGCCACGGTCACGAAGGAGCAGTCCATCTTTGAGCAGGCACAGGGCATGGCCCTGGCCGCACGCGTTCAAGGAGATGCGCTTGCGCCATCCGAAGCGTCTCTTGATCTGGCAAATGCGCTTTGGAAGATAAACTTTGAGAATGCGCAGGCCGCTCTTCGTCAGGCGTATGAAGCGGCGCAGCGCATTTCAATCAAATAGGATGCCAGGTAAATAGTACGGAAATTGAATGGAGGCAGGTTGATGTCAAGCGAAGAATATGCCGGCAAACAGGTTTTGGTGGTTGCGACCTTTGGCTCGAATAATCCTGAACGTTGCCCGGCGCCATTTATGTTCGCGGGAGAGGCGGTCAAAGCTGGCGCGCAGGCCGGGATATGTTTTGTCTTACAGGCGCCGCAACTCCTGAAGCAAGGCGTCGCTGAAAACCTGCGAGCTAAAGAGGGCGGCCGGACGATCCGTGAATTCATCGATGAGGCTATTTCGCTGGGCGTTAAATTCCATGTCTGTGATGCCGCCCTGCAACTGTGCAACATGACTCCCGAAGATCTGATCGAAGAAGTTGAAGAGCTGGTTGGCCCCAGTTTCCTGATCAAACAAGGTTTGAAATCTGACCTGGTGCTTACATTCTAACTACGCAATACGAATTGGAGATTGTATGTTCATCATAACCATTGATATTGAGAAATGTAAAGCCTGTGGTGACTGCGTTGAGAACTGCCCTCAACAAGCCATAACAATGATCGAGGAAGGCGGTAAAAAATATGCCATGTTTACCGGCAGTCCCGATGATTGTATTGGCTGTATGTCCTGCGAGACTTGCGAAGACGGTGCAGTGACGATCACTGAGATCTGATCCATCTGCCCTGATGTGACCGATTTAATGTGACTCAAAATGTCTCAAGAAATCAATCACCTGCCTCGTTTGGTCATTGCCGCGCCTCAGGGACACAGTGGGAAAACAACCGTCACTCTGGGTTTGTGCGCGGCGTTCAAAGCACGCGGCCTGGCAGTGCAGCCTTATAAAAAAGGCCCTGATTACATTGACCCATCCTGGTTGAGCGAAGCAGCCGGTCGCCCGTGTCGTTCCCTCGATCCATTTTTCTATGAACAGTCCGAGTCCCTTTTGCAGGCTTTTGCTCGTTCCGCCCAAAAGGCGGATTTGAGTCTGATCGAGGGCAATCACGGGTTGTTTGATTCTTTCGATGAAACCGGCATTGGCAGTACAGCCGCAGTTGCACGCACACTCAATGCTCCCATCCTGCTGGTGGTCAATGCAACCCGTATTGGCCGCAGCATCGCAGCCATTGTGCATGGATGCCAGACCTTCGAGCCCGAAACAAATATCGCAGGCGTGGTACTCAATAATGTTGCACATGGACGGCACGAAGTTCGGATGCGCACGGCGATAGAGGATTATTGCCACATCCCAGTGATTGGAGCAATCCCCCGCGATGAGCGCCTGACCATCCCGGACCGGCATCTGGGATTGATTCCGCGCGCGGAGGAGGATGCGCTTCTTTCGGCCATCAGTACCTGCCAGCAGGCGGTTGAGAAATACATGAACCTTGGAATGGTTCTTCGTATGGCCCAATTGGCATCTCCTCTTCCTGTCTTTATCAATTCTTGCAATTCTCAATTGAATGAATTGGACTCGCATCCCAAAATTGGAATCATGCGTGACAAGGCATTTACTTTTTATTACCCCGAAAATTTGGAAGCTCTCGAAGATGCAGGCGCTGAATTGACTTTTATCAACGCCCTGAATGACGTGAATTTGCCACCATTGGATGCTCTTTACATCGGCGGCGGTTTTCCTGAAATCTTCATGGATGAATTATCCGCAAATGTGAGTCTGCGCGAATCTGTTCGCCATGCCATCGAAAACGGACTGCCCATCTACGCCGAGTGCGGCGGGATGATGTATCTCTCACGCCGGATCGTCTGGGGTGAAAGATCTGCCGAGATGGTGGGCGTGCTTCCCTGCGAAATTGAGATGACCGATAGGCCGCAGGGACATGGTTACGTGGCGGCACAGGTGGATGAGCAGAATCCTTTCTTTTCAAAAGGCGCCACTTTGCGTGGACATGAATTTCATAATTCACGTCTTGTCTCGGTGACAGTTAATGAAAATGAAAAACAGCCTTTACGTACGGCCTACAAAATCCTGCGAGGCAAAGGGCTTGGAAATGGGCGCGACGGGATCATGGTTCACAATGTCCTTGCTTCCTACACGCACCTGCATGCCGGCGGTTCTGTGGAATGGGCGAAAAGTTTGGTGAAACGGGCACGGCTTTATTGCGAGTCCCGCCAGCCTGTAGGAAATCAAACGTGAATATGATTCCCATGGGTCCGATTTCGCGTTCCATCCCAGTCCTGATGATTGGACTCAACCATAAAGTGTCGCCTGTGGAAGTGCGCGAACGTCTGGCTTTTGGTCCGGAGCGCGTTCCGCTTGCCTTGCATGAATTGATGGAGACGGGTGCTTCAGAGGAAAGCACGATCAATGAAGCTGTTTTGCTTTCCACCTGCAACCGCACCGAGGTCTATGTACGGGCTTGCAATCTGGCCGGGGCCGAATCCCGTTTGCAGGAATTTTTGGCTCGTCATGCCGGTCTGCCTGTGGACCAGTTGCGGCGCATGGAATATGTCACTCACGGGGAGGAAACTGCCCTTCATTTGATGCAGGTATCGGCGGGGCTGGATTCGCTTGTGCTCGGCGAGAATGAAATCCTCGGGCAGGTGCGTTCCGCTTCTGAGATGGCGCAGTCGGCCGGGACGAATGGTCCAATCCTTTCGGCGCTCTTTCGTTACGCGATCCAGGCTGGGAAGCGCGCCCGTCATGAAACCGCGATCGGGCGGGCGGAGGTTTCAGTCGCCAGCGTGGTTGTCGAATTGGCAGAGCAGGCTTTCGGTCCGTTGAATGACCGGACGGCTTTGCTAATCGGAGCGGGGAAAATCAGTTCGATCACCGCGCGCGCGTTGGTCAAAGCGGGATTGCACTGCATCATGGTTGCCAATCGCACGTATGAACGGGCACAAAAGCTGGCGAAAAACCTGAATGGTATGGCGGTCCATTTCGATGCACTGGCTGAGACTTTGGTCCAAGCTGATATCGTGATTTGTTCGACGGGCGCGCCCCACATTGTTTTACATGCCAATACGGTTTCTGATGCCCAGCAAGCCCGCCATGGCCGCCCACTATTGGTGGCCGATCTGGCGGTGCCGCGCGATGCTGATCCTCAAATTGCTTTGATCCCGGGTGTTCGTCTGGCAAACATCGATGACCTTGAAACCGTTGTGAAGACCAGCCATCCCCTGACCGCCTCGGTTTGCAGCGCAGTGGAGGAGATCGTGCGGCAAGAACTGGGATCGTTTTGCCAGTGGTGCGACGCACGCCGCTGTGCTTCCATTATTCAGTCCCTTCATCTTAAAGCTGAGACCATTTATCGAAGCGAAGTGGAAGAGACCCTGCGGCGCATGGGGCCGTTGACATCTCACCAGGAGACTCTCGTGCAGGCCATGGGAAAAGCGATTGCTGGGAAATTGCTTCACGAGCCGACGGTTTGCCTGCGCGAACTGGCGCCGGAGGAAGATATCTCCTCTTATATCGAAGTAGTTCAAGAACTCTATGGCATCCAATGAAACTTCCATTCATCTCGAACATCGGTAATTTGTTTCCAAAGGTACGGCCTAGCGATGGGAGGAAAGTTAACCGTCTCTTCAAGGCCATCCAGATCGAAGTCACCAGCCGTTGCAGTACCGGCTGTGTTTTTTGTCCACACGATGCCCTGTCACAGACATGGGTGGATGGCGACATGAAAGTTGAAACCTATCGCGAACATATTGCGCCTCACCTCGATTTGTTCGATCTGGTGTACTTGCAGGGCTGGGGGGAACCCATGTTACATTTGGGCCTCTGGAACATGTTGAGTATGGCCCAACAAAAAGGATGCCGCACCGGATTCACAACCAACGGCGCCTGGTTACAGGAAGAACAGAATCATAAACTGGTGGCTATGGGCGTGGATATGATTTCCGTCTCTTTCGCAGGGACAACTGCCACCGTTCACGAATCATTGCGCACCCATTCAAAATTCTCCGATCTATGTAAAAACTTCGAGAGTCTGGCGAATCTCAAGAAACAAAAAGGATGCGCACATCCCTGGCTGGAATTGCACTTTTTGATGACGCGTGCGAACATGAGCGAATTCCCGTCCCTTGTGGAGTTGGCCAGCTCACTCGGCGCGGATGAGGTTGTGGCGACCAACCTCGCGTATTCACCCAGCCTTGAGTTGGATCATCAGCATGTCTTCGGCGACCCGCCATCGACGGAGGATGTCGAGTTGATCGCACGTGCAAAAGAAACAGCCGAACGGCTGAATATCCCATTGAGAGTCTATCCACTTCAAACGGAGCCAAACACCCTCGTCTGCGATGCGGACCCGCTCAATACGATCTACATCAACCATCGAGGCGATGTGACGCCATGCGTTTATCTGGGGCTTACTGTGCAGGGATGGGTCCCGCGTTTTTGTCAGGGCGAGTCGCATCCATTTGACACGCTTTCATTTGGCAATGTTTGCGATGGACTGAAACAGGCACTCCAGGGCAGGGAACGCAGGGATTTTATTGAACCCTTCAAGCGCCGCAGTACAAGCAGTGGCCCGCTGGCCGTGTTTACCTATATGACAGGGCAGGACGATGGAGACGAGTTACCACCTCCACCTGTTCCCTGTCAGTTTTGTTACAAGATGCTGGGGATTTAAAATTCAGGTTTTCCACTTTGGGAGACCACACCAATATTTCCCTCACAAAGAGGCCTCCAATGCAAAACAAGAATCAGAACGATAAACAAGTACAAATCGAAAGCGAAGCCTGGCATGCTCTGACCGCAGAGGATGTGCTGAAGAATCTGGAAGTCCATGAGAATGGTTTGACCGCAGAACAGGCCGCGCAACGCACTGCCCAATATGGCCAAAACCAGCTATTGGAAGCGCCGCGCCCCACGTTCTGGCACATGCTCTGGGAGCAACTGAATAATTTCGTTGTTATTTTGCTGATCGTTGCTTCTGTCATTTCGGCCTTGCTCGGAGATTATGTCGAAGCGTCGGCCATCATGGCAATCGTTGTCCTGAACGCGGTGCTGGGAATTGTGCAGGAGCAGCGAGCCGAAGAAGCGTTGGCCGCACTCAAGCGATTGGCCGCACCGGATGCACAGGTACTACGTGATGGGCGACGTCAATCCATTCCCGCGCGCGAGCTTGTGCCTGGCGATATGGTTTTCCTCGAAGCGGGAAACTACGTCCCGGCGGATGTGCGTTTGCTGGAGGCCATCAATCTCAGGCTTGAGGAAGCTTCATTAACAGGTGAGTCACTGCCGGTGCAGAAGAACGCCGCGTCTGTTCTGGAAAAGCATGTCCCGCTTGGTGATCGTAAGAATACCGCTTTCATGGGCACACTGGTCTCCTATGGGCGGGGACGTGGTGTGGTCGTCAGCACGGGAATGCGCACGCAATTGGGCTTGATCGCCACCATGCTCCAAACTGTTGAAACGGAGGAGACCCCGCTTCAACGCCGCCTTGACCAGCTCGGCAAGACCCTGAGTATTGCATCCCTGATTTTGGTCGCAATCGTCTTTATCGTAGCCCTGATCAATTACACGGATATTGGCGGATTGTTCACAGGGCCGCTGGCTTATCTCAAGGAATATGCCGAGGAAATCACAGAAGTATTCATCATTGCCACCAGTCTTGCGATTGCCGCTGTCCCGGAGGGATTGCCCGCGGTCGTGACCATCAGCCTCGCGCTGGGAATGCGTGAGATGATCCGCCGCCACGCGCTCATCCGCAAGTTGTCTTCCGTTGAGACGCTTGGATCGGCCACCGTGATCTGCTCCGATAAAACTGGAACCCTGACTCAAAACGAGATGACCGTCACCCGTTTATGGACCGACGGCCAATACATCGAGATCACCGGCACGGGTTATGTCCCCAGCGGCGAATTCCTCGTGGACAAAAAGCCTGCGGACATCAAACGTTATCCTGCCGCGTTGACGACTCTCTGGCTGGGCGTGCTCAACAATGACGCCGAGATCGAGA